>NZ_BAFM01000011.1 GCF_000334895.1 Halococcus agarilyticus
ATTATAGGCGGGTGTAGCGAGGGTAATATTTGGTGTTGCTACCATACTCGCTCCACGGATATCTCCCCTGTTCAGCGAAGTGAACAACCGTTGGACTGGACTGTTCTGGGCGCTTTGCGGAGTTGGTATCATTGGCATCGGCGTCGTGAGTACGAATACCGTCGGCAGGTGGATCAATGGTATTGTCCTTGGTGGTGGGCTTATGATTTATGGAGTCCTCATCGCATTAGACCGATAGGACTACCTTCCATCTTTACCGCGTTCTCACAGATTATCCGTAGTGAACAAACTCTGCTACAATCTACCGATAGCGCTGGATGCCGATCTCACAGAGTGTGATTTAGGGAACTCGCTGTTCAACAATTCGATCACCGCTCTCAGAGCGGGAACGCGCGCAGCGCGCGACTCGCGCGAGGGATGAGCGAAGCGAGGCGTAGCCCGAGCGGAGTGAATCGGTTGGGGAGGGTGTGGCCTGCGGTTCTCATTTGTCCCGGGTTCAGTCCCGAAACAGTTGGTTCGGAACATCGTCTCGGCTCAGTCTTCCTGGACGAAATCGCGTCCATCCAGTGCCTGCCATGCGTCGGCGGCCCGGGCGGCCAGGCGAGCCACCCGCAGCGGTTCGGGCCGGCCGCCCTCCGGCGTGAACGCACGGACGACGTCGGCGGCCTCGTCGTTCGAAATTCCCACGCTCCGAACGAACACCGTCTCGTCGTTGACCGAGAGTCGGCGGCGTGGCGGCTGAGCACGATAGACATCGAGCCGTGATTCGAGCGCGTCGCCCGCAAACGCCTCGCGGAGCGCGGGTTCGAGGCCGGGGCTCGCCTCGAACGAGATCAAGAGCACGGGACGGTCGACGGCAGCGTGGAGGCGGTGGAGATCGAGCAGGTTGTACCACGCGGGCGCGATGCCGGCGAAAAACAGGTAGGCGACATCCTCGCGATCGAGGCGATCGGCGAGAGCGACGACGGTCTCGGTGGCGTCGGTGCCGCCCACGGTACACGAGCCGACGGCGAACCCGTCGACGACGCGGTCGGCCCGGACCACCGCACCGGCGAGGGTGCTCCGTGCGGCGTCAGGGCGGGACGATTCGGCGACGCCGAGGGCGCGAGCCCCGGCCTTCATCTACTCCTCTTTGATGTCCTGGAGGCGATCGAGGAGTTCGTCGTTCGACTCGCCGAACTCGAAGTTCACCTCGCCCGCGTGGTCGTTCTCCTCGGTCTTGAGGTCGCCGTCGTCCTCGTTCTCGAAGTCGGTGTCATACTCCTGGTTCCCCTGCTCGGATTCATCGTAGCTCCCAAAGCCCATACACGCTACTAAGGGAATCCCTACAGAAAAAACATTTGTAAGTGGATGAACCCGTTGCCGGCACACTCAAGCCGCCGGCGGCCGGGCACGGAGCATGGACGCGATCACCGTCACCGAGGGCGCGGAGACGTTCACCTGCAACGCATATCTCGCAGAGGGCGAGCGCACAGTATTGATCGACGCCGGGGCGATGGACGGCGTCGAGGACGTGATCGGAGAGCACGTCGACGATCTCGATGCAGTCCTGTTGACCCACCAGCACGGCGATCACGTCGGCGCGCTCGACGCCGTGCTCGATGAATTCGACCCCGAACTCGTGGCCTACGCCGATCACCCGCGACGCACGGGCGCACTCGGCGACGGCGACACAGTTGGAATCGGCGACGAGGAGTTCGAAGTGGTCCACACGCCTGGCCACGCCGACGACCACGTCGCGTTCGTCTCCGCGTCGACGATCTTCTCGGGCGACGTCGTGGTCCACGACGACGGCGCGTTCGAGGGCGGGAGTTTCGGGCGCACGGACATGGCGGGCCAGTCACGCGAGGAACTCATCGAGAGCATCGAGCGGATCCTCGATCGACTCCCCGAGGGCACAGAGCACATGTACGCCGGCCACGGCGGCGAGTTCCACGGCGACGTGCGGAACGTGATCGAGACTGCGCTCTCTCGGGCGGAACGCCGCGAGCCGAAGTACCCCGACGACTGACGGCGGTGGCGGTGCGGAGCGGTGCCTGGCGGATGAAGGGCGACGGCGCGAGCGGAGCGAGCGCCGAGGGCTTCGGCGGTGCTGTGCAGTCAGCGCTCGCGGAAAGTGCCAGCAACCCTACCGCGAGTGAGCGACCGGAGTTCCCGCGAGCCGAAGGCGAGCGGGAGCACGGAAGAGCTTGCTCTTCCGGAGGGAGCGAACGAGCGGGTGTTTTTGATGAACCTTTTTGTCGAGGGGTTGAGCGAGCGTAGCGAGTGAACTCCCGAAGTAAAAAGGTTCAGGCGCTGCGCCGCTCGCGGGCCTTCCGCCGGAGGTTGCCGTAGCCACACTTCCGGCAGCTCTCGGCCCGGGTGGCGTTGCGCGCGTTACACCGCATGCAGATCTGCTTCGCGAGAATGCGTTCTTCCGCCTGCTCGAATCGTGCCATGGACGGGGGTGGCACGCAGCGGGTTTAACGGTTGTGAGTCGCGCTCACTCCGCGAGGTACTCGTCTTGAACGGCGACGACTGCGCCCGAGTCCGCACAGTCGGCGTACCGCCGGAGCGGTTCGTCGTTGAGTTCGAGGAAGGTGTGACCCCACCGGAACTTCGCGAGCAGCCGTTCGGCGTGCTCGCGCTCGCTCAGAATACAGAGCGCACCCGCGAGCGCCTCGACCGTCGTGAGCCGAAACGGGGTGCCGTAGTTCACGGGGTTCGCTGCGACGAGGAAGGGCAGCGCGCGGTGGCGGCCCCGAATCGAAAACTGCTCCTCGCGGGCGGTCTCCCACGAGCAATCGAGGGCGATCAGGCGCTCCGTGCGGTCGGCGTTGCTGTCGGCGTCCGCGTCGGTGTCGTCGTCAGCGGTGGCAGTGTCGGAACCGTCGGCGTCAGAATCGTCCCGGCGGTCGGCGGGCGAGAGCGCACGCTCGGCGTGGGGGTTCAGGACGATGCCTGGCGGCGTCGCGCGCGCCGACCGATGGAGCTCGGCGAGATCGAAGCGCGCGAGCTTCCGCGCGGTGCACTTCTCGGGGTCGTCGTCGCCCTCGTACCGGACGTGTACCTCCACGGGAAACCTATGCGACGGACGAGCAAAAGCGCCCGCGTTCGAGAGAACGGCCGTTAGCTGATCGTCTCGTACTGGTCGGCGAGCTTGTCGGCCGCCTGGCCGAGCTGTTCGCGCTCGTACTCCGAGAGATTCCAGTCGACGACCTCGGCCCCGTCGCTCGTGAGTTTCATCGGGACCCCCAGCCCCACGTCGTCGTGGCCGTACTCGCCGTCGAGCACGAGCGATCCGGGGAGCACGGCACCGGTGTCGCGGACGATCGACTCGACGACGTGGCCCACACCGGTCGCCGGGCCCCACTGGGTCGCACCCTTGCGCTCGATGACGTTCATCGCGCTCGCCTGGAGGCTTTCGAGGATGTCCGTGCGCTCGTCGTCGGTGAACTCGGGGTCGCGGCCGTCGACGCGCACCTTCGAGAACACTGGCACCTGGGCGTCGCCGTGCTCGCCGATGATCGACGCCTCGACGTTTTGCACCTGTGTATCGAACCGTTCCGCGAGCACGTACCGAAAGCGCGCGGAGTCGAGCCGGCCGCCGAACCCGATCACGTGCTCTCTGGGCCGGTCGCCGGTCTCGTAGAGGTGCCGGTTCAGGAGATCCACCGGGTTCGAGGTCGTGACCGAGACGAACTCGTCGTTGTGCTCGGCGAGCGACGAGCCGATGTCCTCCATGATCGGCGCGTTGTCCTCGCCGAGATCGAGCCGGCTATCGCCGGGCTGGCGCGGGATGCCGGCCGTGATGACCACCACGTCCGATCCCGCAGTATCCTCGTAGGTGCCCTGGCGAACGGTGGTGTTCGTGTCGTACGCCACGCCGTGATTGACGTCGGCCGCCTGGCCGATCGTGGTGTCCTCCTGATCCGGAATGTCGACGAAGACGAGCTCGTCGGCGATGCCGCGAAGCGCGATGTTGTACCCCGCGGCCGCACCGACCGTGCCCGCCGCGCCGACCACGCTGACTTTCACCATAACACCGTCTACCACCCGCGGCGCTGGTTAAAGCGTGTCGAACCACCTTTTTACTGCGGGGGGTGCGCTCCCTCGTGGTTCGAGAGAGCTTCGCTCTCTCGTCACTGAGCGGGACCGGAGGTCCCGCGAGGTCGTCGGGCGGCTTCGCCGCCCGACTGCAAGCGATTCCTGCGGAATCGCACTGTCCAAAAGAGCCTTCGGCTCTTTTGAAGATCACGAAAGGCGCGAAGCGCCTTTCGAACGACGCTGCTCGGTCGCCCACTCCCGTCTGCTCACGGGCGCGGAGCGCCCGTTCGCACGGCCAGCGGGACGGCGGAGCCGTCCCGCTCGGCTTGCAAAAACCTGTTCTGCCGAACGAAGTGAGGCAGAGCGCGGAAGACGCTTCGTGTCTTCCGGTGGACCAAAAAACTCCCGCTCGCTCCCTGCGGTCGCTCGCGGTAGAACTGCCGGCGCTCTCCACAACCGCGAACCGCACAGCACCGCCCGAGCCCTCGGCGCGCGCTCACTTCGTTCGCTGCTCGCTTCGCTCGCACGCCTCGCCCTCGATCCACCAGGCACCGCACCGCGACCGCACCGCCGCCACCCAGCAGCAAACCCACAGTCCTTTTTGAAGCTCGACGCCGTTGTGCGAGTATGAGCGACTTCGACAAGGAAGCCGAACGCGAGAAGCTCCGCGAGCGCTTCGCCGAGGACGACGAAAAGCGCGAGACGACCGAGCAGATGAGCGAGCTGCTCCTCCAGGGTGCGACGATGACCAACAGCCACTGCGACACCTGCGGGAACCCCCTGTTCCGCTACGACGGACAGACGTTCTGCTCGACGTGCCAGCGCGCCGAAAACGGCGAGACCGCCACCGACGCACCGGCCACCGCGGACGATGCGCCGGCCGCTGGCGAGGCGACAGGAACCGAAAACGAAACAGCGGCCGGCAGTCAGCAGATCTCCGTCGACGATCCCCGCGACGAGGCGGCGGCCGAGCCCGATCGCGCCGCGGAACCGGAACCCCGAGAGACGACTGCGACGGAACGACCGGAGCCGACGCCGACCGACGATCGACGTGCGCCGTCGTCGGGGACGCGTGGCGACGCGACGAACGCGAGAACCGATCAACACAGCACCGAGAGCGCGGACGACCTCGCGGCGACCGAGGCGTCGCTCTCGCGCACGCTCCACCGTCTCGCGAGCGCCGCCGAGAACATCGACGACCTCGGGCGAGCACGCGAACACCTCGCCGCCACCCACGAGGCCGCCGAAGCGCTCGACGCCGTGCGGAACGCGCGACGCTGAGGCGGTCGAAGGCGGGATGCATGGCGGGGAACCGTCCTCGCCGAGCGCGCCGAGATCCTGGGCGAGCCGAAACCAGTTCGATCAGCACCAGCCTACCGACAGTCGGTTCTCAGTGTTTTGCGCGCATGTCGCGGCGAACCGCTATCGCGACCGACAGCAGCCCCGCCACGACGAGGCCGATGGTCGCCACTCCCGAACGGGTACGGGCGGCGAAGAACATCCGGCGGTTGAACAGATACGACTGGCCGTCGTACCTGACCGTCAACTGCCCGGTGTAGGGTATCTGGGGGGTTTTCGGGAGCCTGGCCTGACCCTCGAACACGTACCGCTTGCCGTCGATGGCTCCTCGGATCAGCCGCTGTTCGGCCGGCGGAAAGTCGGCGTAGGCGGCGAAGTGACCACCCGACGGTGGCGACGCCACGACCTCCCGAAGCACGAACTCGTAGCGAAACGCCGCGAGGCTGACGACCACCCCTGCGGTGAGCGCCACGATGCCGGCGAAAAAGAGGAGATAGCGGCGTCCTCGTGGGTTCATTCCCTCCGACTATTTCGCTCGGTGGAATAATTCTTGTGGTGGATGGCTTCGCGGTACGCGCCCCCTCGTCACGGCTCGTAGTCGCTGCCGACGACCTCGCGGATCCGCTCGGCGGTGACCTCGCCGACGCCCGACACCTCCTGAAGATCGTCCTCGTTCGCGATCATCACGCCCTCGACCGACCCGAACGCGTCGAGCAGCGCGCGCGCAGTCACCGGCCCGATGTCCGCGATCGCGCTCACGACGTACTCCTGCTGTTCGGTCAGCGTCTTCGCCCCCTTCTCGCCGTGGACGCTCACCTCGCGGTCGTCGATCTCCTGTTCGCGGCCGGCGATCACGGCGAGGAGATCGGCGGTGTCGGCCTCGTCGGTCGTCCGGAGCACGCTCGCACCGAAATCCACCGCGAGCGAGGCGAGCGCGCCCCGGATCGCGTTCGGGTGGACGTTGCGCTCGCCGTAGAGGTCCTCGCCCTCGATCACGACCACCGGACGCGCGTAGTGGCGCGACGCGTCGCCGACCTGCTCGAACACCGACCGATCCCCCCCTGTGAGGGTGTCGAGGAAGTCCGCGACCGACTTGCGCTCGACGACCACCCGATCCGAGAGCACGTAATCGCCGACCGCGAGCGTCTCCAGCCGGGTGTCCATCCCTTCGCGCGTCGAGAGGTCGCGTGCGATCGACGAGTCGAGTTCGCGCTGGTCGATCACGATCTCCGTGCTCTCCTCGGCGTCAGCGGCGGCTGTCGCCACGACGCCCGCTTCGTTCGCCTGGTCCGAGTCGTCCGGAGTGGTCGACTCGCCAGCCCCGTCCTCGGCGGTGACCGCGTCCGGCGTCGCGAACGACGCGAGGCCCGACTGTCCGCCGTCGCCCGCGGTCGCGTTCGCGGCCTCGCTGTCGTCAGTCGCGGCGGGCTCGCCGGTCGCCGTCGCGTCGTTCCCCTCGAACGAGCCGAGATCCGACTGGGCGAGATCGGACTCGATGGCTCCGGCGGCGCTCTTCAGCGTTTCGAGCTCCTCTTCCATTCGAGACTCCTCGTGGCGGGACTTCCAGAAGTACGCCTCGTCGCGGGTGTCCTCGGCGAGCAACACCATCACCCGACCCTCCGTCTGGCGGCCGGTCCGGCCCTTGCGCTGGATCGATCGGATCGCGGTCGGGACCGGCTCGTAGAACAGGACGAGATCGACCTCGGGGACATCGAGACCCTCCTCGGCCACGGAGGTCGAGACGAGCACCTCGAACTCCCCGTTTCGAAACTCGTCCAGGGTTTCCTGTTGCTCCTTCTGGGTCATCCCGTCCGAACCCTCCTTGTCGCCCTGACCCACGAACTTCCGGGTGCTGAAGTGCTCGCCGAGGAACTCCGTCAGGGTCTCGGCGGTATCGCGCGACTCGGTGAACACGATGACGCGCTCGCCGTCCTCGATCCCCAACGTCTGGGCGAGCAGGATGCGTGCCCGGCGGAACTTCGGGTGGAGATCGTCGAAGCGCTCCGCCTGATCCATCGCGTCTCGCACCTTCGCCTCGGAGACGAACCGCTGGGAAGCCTTCGATGCGCCCGACGACCGCGCGGCGTTGCGCTGGCGCTCGAAATACCGGCGAAGGGACTCCACGCTCTGGGTCTCGGCGAGCGTGACCGCCCGCCGGAGCTTCATCACCTCGGCGTGGATGCTCATGCCCTCGTAGCCCTCGGACTGATCGTTGTCGATCAGTTGCTGGAGCTCGCCCCGGATCCGATTCAGGTCGCGCTGGGAGATGTCCGCGCTGGTCGAGCGGGTCACACCGAGCTCTTTCAGCGCTTCGAGCCGCTCTTCGATCACCGCGACCAGGGCGTCCCTGATCGCGAGAATAGTATCGGGAAGGGTCACGCGCTCCCACTCGACGTCCGTGCGATGGGTGTACGCCGCGACGTCGGCGTCGTCTTCGGTCATCACCGCCACGGTCGCGAGCCCGAGGTTTTCACAGACCGACCGAATCGCCTCCTCGTCGCCGCCCGGCGACGCGCTCATCCCGGTCACCAGGGGGGCCTCGCTGTCGGCGTGGTATCGCTCGGCGATGTAGTTGTAGGCGTACTCGCCCGAGGCACGATGGCACTCGTCGAAGGTGAGATGGGTGGTGGAGTCGAGGTCGATCCGGCCGCCGATGAGGTCGTTCTCGATCACCTGCGGGGTGGCGATCACGACGCGCGCGCGCTCGAAGAGAGCCTCCCGATCGTCGGGGCGGACCTCGCCGGTGAACACGACGATCTCCTCGTCCGGGATCGTGAGCGCCTCGCGGTAGAACTCGGCGTGCTGAGTCACGAGGGGCTTCGTGGGTGCGAGCAGGAGTGCGGTGCCGCCCACCTCGTGGAGGCGTTCGGCGGTCACGAGCAGACTCACGGTGGTCTTCCCGAGCCCGGTGGGGAGACAGACGAGGGTGTGCCCGTTCGCGGCCTCGCGCGCGAGTTCAGCCTGGTACTGCCGGCGTTCGAGCACGCCCGACTCCACGAGCGGGCGCTCGACGTGCTCCTCGCCGGTCGTCGCCATTGAACCGGAGTTGCGCGCCACCGCAGTTAAGAATTCGTGTACCGGGACGGAACTGGTCGCGGAGAGCCGGGATCAGCCCACGACGGCGAGGCCGGCGGCGATCGCGACCGCCGCGGCGACCGGGATCGTGAGGTTGTCGTCGATCACGTACCCCCACAGAACGGGTTTCACGCCGTCGGCGAGCGTCGCGGCGAACGCACCGAAGAGGGCGGGCACGAGGGGAACGAACGGGGTGGCGATGGCGAAACAGACGAGGAAGGTGATCGCGAGCACCGACGCCTCCTTCGCGGTGCGGAGTTCGCCCGAGCCGAGCAGACCACTGAGAGGATCGGCGATCGTCAACATCAGGATGGCGGGGAGCGCGACCTGCGGCTCGAACGCGAACGCGACCGCGGTCGCGCCGATCATGTAGAGCGCGTAGCCCGCGAGGTTGTCCTGCTCGTACTCTCTCGTGAGCGCGTCGTAGAGCCGCCAGTCGAGGCCGACGAACAGCCGGACGGCTTCGAGGGCGAGGGCGACGACCGCACCGAACAAGAACAGCCACCGGAACTGCTGGTAGGTGACGAAGCCAGCGAGATACGCCACCGGCAGCCCCGTACCGCTGACGTGGACCGCGCGCCGCCCGATCTCGTGCATCAGCCCGCGAACGACTCGCCCGCCCGGAGCGCCGCGAGCCGCGCCGGCAGCTCCTCGATCGCGACTCGCTGCTGGCCTGTCGAGTCGCGTTCGCGCACCGTCACCGTCCCCTCCTCCAGGGACTCGTAATCGACCGTGACGCAGTACGGTGTCCCGACCTCGTCCTGCCGGCGGTATCGCCGCCCGATGTTGCCCGAATCGTCGTACGTCACCGCGAGTCCCGCTTCGCGCAGGTCGGCCGCGATCTCCTGGGCGCGCTCGCCCAATCCATCCTTGTCCATCAGCGGGAACACGCCGACGAACGTCGGTGCGAGCTCGTCGGGCAGGGCAAGATAGCTCCGGGATTCACCCTCGACCTCGTCCTCGCGGTAGGCGTGATCCAGCACGGTGTAGAGCACGCGATCGATGCCGAACGCCGGCTCGACGACGTGCGGGGTGACGTGCTCGCCGGTTTCCGTCTCCTCGCGCACCGCGAACCCGGTCGCCTCGGTCGGCAGAGTACGAGTTTCGCCATCGACCTCGACCGTGACCTCGCTCCCCTCGAACGCCGACGGGTCGCGCGCGGCGAGCGCCGCGAGTTCGTCGGCGACGTCGCCGGCCATCCCCCCGAACTCCGGCCCGAGCACGCTCATGTCGGGATCGACCGACGGCCGTTCGGTCGTTCGTGGCTCGTCGTAGGCTTCGAACACCGAGTAGTCCGCGTCGGAGTGGGTGTCGTGTTTCGAGAGGTCGTACGCCCCCCGGTCGGCGAAGCCGGTGATCTCGATCCAGTTGCCGTCGATCTCGGCCTCGGCGTCCCAGCAGTCGGAGGCGTAGTGGGAGAGCTCACCGGGGAGATGCTGACGGTAGCGGAACCGGTCCATGTCGACGCCCATCCGGTCGTACCACTCCCGTGCGATCCCGAGATAGTACGCCACCCACTCGCTCGTGATCGTTCCGTCGGCGAGCGCCTCGCCGATCGTCGTCCACGCGACGCCGCCGTCGCCGTCGTTCTCCCCCTCCTGGGCGGCCGCCGAGTACAGCGGCACCGAGACGTCTTCGACCCGTTCGATCGGCGGCTCGTCGGATTCGGGGTCGACGAAGTGTTCGAGTTCGGCCATCGTGAACTCCCGGACACGGATCAGCGACCGCCGGGGGCTGATCTCGTTGCGGTAGCCCCGGCCGATCTGGGCGACGCCGAAGGGAAGCTGGTTGCGGGCGTACTCCGCGAGCCGGGGGAACTCCACGAACATCCCCTGGGCGGTCTCCGGCCGGAGGTAGCCGGGCGACGACGAGCCGGGACCGATCGACGTCTCGAACATCAGGTTGAACGCCTCGACCGACTCGCCGGCGAGCTCGGTACCGCACGCCGGACACGCAATCGCGTGCTCGGCGATGAGTTCGGCGACGCGTTCGGTACCCAGCGACTCCGCCTCCTCGATCCCAGTAGAATCCTCGACGAGGTGGTCGGCCCGATGGGTCGCCCCGCACTCGGGACACTCCACGATCATGTCGTCGAACGTATCGAGGTGGCCGGAGGCCTCGAACACCGCTTCGGGCGTCACGGTGGGGGAGTCGATCTCCATGTGGCCCTCGCGAGTCACGAACCGGTCGCGCCACGCGGCTTCGAGGTTACGCTTCAGCGCCGCGCCCTCGGGGCCGTAAGTGTAGAAGCCGCTGGTACCGCCGTACGCCTCGTTCGCGGAGAAGAAGAAGCCGCGGCGTTTCGCGAGCTCGACCACCGTCTCGGCGTCGGCGGTCCCTGACGTCCCGCTGGCAGCGTCTGTATCGCCCTTCGCGCCGTCGGCCGTATCGTGCGGAGCGTCAGGATCGGTCATACAGGTTCTCCAGCAGGTTCGCGTCCCGGACGACGCCGACGAGCTCGCCGCCGCTCACCAGGGGGAGCTGCTCGACATCGTGGGTGAGCATCGCCTGGGCCACCTCGCGCGCGGTCTGCGTCTCGCCCACCGTGACGACGTCGCTCGTCATGAACTCCCGGACGGGCTCGGCGGGGATCTCGACGTTTCGGGTCGGGAGATACCGGTTGCCGACCGCCTTGATCCCCTCCCACATCCACTCGTCGTCCTGGTTCGCGATCGACTCCCCAGTATCGGCCTCGCCCTCGACGATGCGCGCGACTTCGAGGATATCGACCTCGGTGAGGACGCCACACATCGCGGCGTCGTCGTCGAGCACCACCGCGTAGGGCACGTCGGCGTAGGAGATCTCGCGCTCGGCCACCGTGAGCGGCGTCTCGACGTAGACCGTGTTCACGGTCCGGGTGGCGAGGTCGCCGACCTCGGTGTCACCCGCGACCTCGTCCTCGGCGATCGCCCGGATCACGTCGGTGATGGTGACGATCCCCTCCAACTGTCCGTCAACCACCGGCACGCGGCGCGCGCCCTCGGTGACCATCAGCCGAGCAGCGTCCTCGATCGACGTGTCGGCGGTCGTGGTGGGACCGTTCTCGGCGAGCATCGCGAGCTGGTCCTCGTCGGGGTGTTCGATCAGCGTCTGGCGCGAGACCAGGCCCCGGAACGCTTCCTCGCCCTCGGCGTCCTTGACGACGGGGACCGACGAGAACTCGCGTTCCTGGAGGTATTCGAGCGCGTCGTCCCGCGTGCCCGGCAGCGAGACGGTGACGAGCGCGTCGCGTGGTGTCATCACGTCGGCGACGTTCATGATGAACCCACTGGGCCGTCCGCCTACTAAGTCGTTACACTTTCGCGTTCAGTCGTCCCGCGGAACGGCGTCGGCCCCCGGGAAGAACTTCTCGGGGTCGTCATGGCGAAAGGATCCCAGCTGCGTACCGTCGAGCGTCTGAACGTGGGTGTACATCTCGTCGGCGTCGGCCGCCGCCCGCGCGAGCTCGGTCGAGAGGTGGCGTTCGTACGTGCCGGCGATCAGGATGGCGGTCTCGCTGTCGGGGTCGAGGAGGACGGTCACCACGAACACCCGGCTGTCGGCCTCGTTCCGGAACACGTCGTACCGGGGGAACTCGCCGGCGGCGTGGGCCTCGGTGAACGCCTCGGCCCGGTTGTCCGGGATCACGTGCGAGAGCCCGAACCGATCCCTGTCGCCGGCGTCGGGCGGTTCGGGGGCGGTATCGCCCGCCGCGATCGTGAGCGTCTCCCAGCCGCCCTCCTCGTACTCGGTGGCGAGAGCGGCCATGTCCTCGCGCGTCGCCGCCCACGCGTTCCTGAGCGCGTCGGTGTCGGCGTCGAACTCCTCGGGGCGATCGGCACCGGGATCGATCTCTGGCATACCCGACGGGTGGGTGCGCGTGCCGTAAAACCTGTTGCTCGGGTGGTGCGAGCGGCCGGTGCGTGATCGACCACCGTGACGGTCCGGCCGACGAACGGGCGACGGGAGCGGAGCGTCGGCCGTGTTCGGCCCGCAAACCTCGGACGGAACTAACATTTTAATCCATCGGTAACGACAAAGCTTATCACAACGCACTCGAATCCACCGTTGGACTATGGACGAACCCGACCTGTCACGTCGTCGTTTCCTCCAAGCAACCGGTAGCGCGGCAGCCGCAGCCGCGCTCGCGGGCTGTTCGGGCGGGAGCGGTGACGGAAGTGGTGGCAACGGTAGCAACGAAAGCGGCGACGGTGGCGGCGGTCAGAGCACCGAAACGGAGGGATCCGACGCCACGACCGCTGGTGACGCGACCGAGGCCACCGAAGGCGAGGGCAACGCGACCGAGGGCAACGAATCGGGCAACGAGTCGGGCCAGGATCCCATGGAAGGGGCTCCAGGGGAGTCCGACCGGACCTATCAGCTCGTCAGCGGGACGATGACCACCTTCGATCCGGTCGCGGCGACGGACACGGAGTCCGGGCAGGTCATCCAGAACGTCTTCGACGCCCTGACCAACTACCCGTCGGGGACGGTCAACGTCGAGAACCTCCTCGTGTCGGAGTACGAAACCTCGAACGAGGGAACGATGTACACCTTCACCCTGAAGGAGGGGGCAACGTTCAGCAACGGCGACACCGTCACCGCCTCGGACATCGTCTACTCGTTCGAGCGCCTCGCCGGTTCGGAGCACACACGGCGATCGGGCTTCATCCTCGGCGATCTCGCGGTGACCCACGAGACCGACGGCGAGGGCAGCTACCAGCCGGGGACGCTCGGCGTGAGCGCCGAGGACGAGCGGACGCTCACCATGGAGCTGTCCGAAGCGAACCCTGCGGCGCTGGAGATCATGGCGTACTCCGCGTTCTCGGCGGTGCCCGAGAACATCGTCGGCGACGTGCCGAACTACGACGGCACGATGCCCTACGACGAGTTCGCCTCGTCGAACCCCATCGGCGCGGGGCCGTACACCCTCGACGCGTGGAACTCGGGCACCGAAGCCTCGATCACGGCCCGCGACGACTACCACGGCGAAGGGCCGATGACTGCGGGTTCACACTGGCAGATCATCTCACAGAGCAACGCGCGGTACGCCTACAGCGTCACGAACCGCAACTCGGACCACCCTGCGGTGCCGACCGCCCAGTACAACCCGAGCAACGAGACGATCGAGAGCGAGAACGAGGCGGGCTACGCCACCGGGACGTACGAACTCGAGAACGGCCTCACCGCTGACTTCTACCGGACCGAGGAGCTCTCGACGTTCTACCTCGCGTTCAACTGCAACGCCGTCCCGCAGTACGTCCGGAAGGCGGTCGCGTACGCCCAGAACAACCAGCAGATCGTCGAGAACGTCTTCAAGCGACCACAGAAGGCGGCGTACTACTTCGTGCCGCCGAAGATCTACCCCGGCGGTCGGTCGGCCTACGAGCAGTCCGCACAGGAGTACCCGTACGCGCCCGGCGAAACCGCACTGGACCAGGCACGACAGCTCATGGAGGAGAACGGCCACGGGCCGAACAACCCCTACGAGTTCACGATGACGAGCTATCCGTCGGCGGTCTACGGCACCATCCTGAACCTGCTGCGCGACAAACTCCGGAGTGCGCACATCCGGATGAGCATCAAGCAGACCCCGTTCTCGACGCTGGTCGAACAGTCCCGGACCGGCAACACCGAGGGGTACACCCTCGGCTGGATCGCGGACTGGCCGGCCGCGTCGAACTTCCTGAAACTGCTCTACCCGCCGGCGACCGACACGTCGACCGACGACAACCTGAGCGGCTTCAACTGGCTGGATTCCGAGCCAGCGAACCAGGCGACGAGCGGGTGGGAGCAGATCCAGAACAATCCGGAGCCGGAAGCCGGCAGAGAGGCACGGAACGAGGGTGCGTCCCAGATGCTCCAGGCCACGTGGGACGGCGTCCCGGTGATCCCGACGTACCACTCGGTCGCCCAGCACATGGAGTACCCATGGGTGTACAAGCAGCGCATCGGTGCGATGGGTGGCTCGCGCGCGAAACACAACACCGTTCAGATCGGCGAGCGCCAGGGCTGAACCCGACGGACCGTCCGTCGGCGTCCCGCCCGAGCGATCGGACGACTCGACTTCGGCCGGTACGGCCGTAACGACCTTACCGAGACAGTCCCAACGAGTGGCATTCGGACACCGCATGAGATCACGACACCCAACGACGCACGTCGTCCGTGAGCCGCTGGGTCGGCAGCAGTAGTTTCCATGAGTATACGACGTAACACACGGGATATGGTTCGACGAAGGCACAATGAGTAGACTCACCTATTTCGCGAAGCGGATCGGGCTGATGATACCGGTCGTGATCTTCGGCACGTCGCTGACCTACCTCATCCTGTACGCCGGCCCGATCAACCCCGCCGTGGCGATCCTGGGCCCGAGCGCGGACGCCTCACAGATCAGGGCGATCGAACAGCAGCTCGGGCTGAACCAGCCGCTCTGGGCGCAGTACTTCGATTTCCTCGGGCGCATGTTCACGCTCGACTTCGGCCAGTCGTGGGTCATCAGTCCGAACACGTCGATCGTCGACGTCATCGCCAACCGCTTCCCGCGGACGATCTGGCTCGGCTTCTGGGCGATCTTGATCCCGCTGTTCATCGGCATTCCGCTCGGCTTTCACGCGGGACTCAATCCGAACTCGTGGAGCGACTACATCGTCTCGCTCGGCGGCATCGTCTGGCGTGCCGCGCCGAACTTCTGGCTCGCGGTCATCCTATTGGTGGGACTGTCGAACTCGGAGCAGTACCTGTTCGGGTTCGAGTGGAAGACGTTCCTCGTCGACACGCCACAGCTGATCGGCGCGCCGCCGCTCAACGACCTCACGGACCCACGGCAGTTCCTCGAGGCGTTCAAGCGGATCCTGCCGGCGTCGTTCGTGCTCGGTTCGGCGTCGCTGGGGAACGAACTCCGGATCGGCCGCACCGCGATGCTGGAGACCAAGAACTCGAACTACGTCGAGATGGCGCGGGCGAAGGGCGTGAGCGACCGCCTGCTGGTCTGGAAACACATGTTCCGGAACGCGCTGATCCCGCTGGTGCCGGTGATCACCGCGGAAGCGGGCCTCCTCATCGGCGGCTCGGTGATCGTCGAGGAGGTGTTCTCGATCAACGGGATCGGGCGGCTCGGCTTTCAGGCGATCATCCAGGGTGACATCCCGCTCGCGGCGGCGCTGACCTTCATTTTCGTGTTGCTGTTCGTCGTCATCAACATCGTGCAGGACTTCCTCTACACCATCATCGACCCGCGAGTCAGCTTCGAAGAGTAATCATGAGTCAGGAACTTACCCAAGAGGACGAAGGAATCGGAAGCCGGATCCGGTCGAACCCACGGCCGGCGCTGATCTGGATGGTGGGGGCGCTCGCGCTGCTCGCCCCCGAGTTCGGCGCGATCGTGCAGCTCGTGACGACCACCGTTCCGGGAGTCGGCGTGGTCGAACTCCCGACGCTGCTCACCCGGGAGCTGATCCCGAACCAGGGCTATCAGCTCCCGAACGGTAACTGGCAGGGCACGTTCCTCGGCCTCTCGCCGGCGATCGCGTGGACGCTGCGGGTAGTGTTGATCTACGTGTACGCGTTCGCGTGGCTCGCGTGGCTGTGGTACGGCTACCTCACGTTCCGCCGGAACTACCGGTTCGCCGATTGGACGCCGACCGACGATCGGATCGACCGGCTTCGCGACCACCGCTGGGGACAGTTCGGGTTCGTCGTGGTGTTCGTGTTCGTGATGTTCGCGATGTTCGCCCCGGCGCTCGGGCCGACGACGCTCCAGAGCAACATCATCGACCCGTACAGCTACGAGGTGACGTACTACGACGAGGAGGTCAGCGAGGTGTCGACCGCCTCGGTCGGGACGGCGAACCTCGCCGCACAGTCGCGGGGGACCCCCGACCAGAACGTCGGGCTGTGGAGTTACGACGAGTACGATCGGTTCCACCCGGCGGGGACGGTCACGAACGGCAAAGACATGTTCACGTTCTTAGTATTCGGGGCACGGATATCGCTGTTCATCGCGTTGAGCGCGACGCTGATCGCCGGCGGGATCGCGCTCGTGCTCGCGCTGGTGACGGCGTACTACAAGGGGCTCGCGGATCTCGTGACCGTCGTCGCGAGCGACGCGTTCTCCTCGATACCGCTCCTCCTGTTGCTCATCATGCTTTCGGTGGTTCTCAGCGGGACGTGGATCTCGAACCTCTACAACGGCGCGGTCATCCTCGTGTTGATCTTCGGGGTGTTCTACTGGCCGTTCTACTGGCGCACGATCCGCGGCCCCGCGTTTCAAACTGTGGAAAACGAGTGGATCGACGCCGCGAAGAGCTACGGGCAGAGCCCGTTCACGCTGATGCGAAAGCACATCGCGCCGTACGTGGTCAGCTACCTCCTGATCTACGCGTCGCTCGGTCTCGGCGGAATCATCATCAGCACGTCCGCGCTGTCGTATCTCGGGCTCGGCATCACCGCGCCGACGCCGGAGTGGGGCCGGCTGGTCGTGCTCGGCCAGCAGTACGTTCCGACGGTCTCGTGGCACATCTCGATCATCCCGGGGCTCGCGATCGTGCTGGTCGTGACCGGGTTCAACGCGCTCGGCGACGGCATCCGTGACGCGATCGATCCCGAGAGCGAAGGGACCGAGGGTGGCGCTGCCGCCGCCGGAGGTGGCGGATGAGCCAGCAGCAGTCGGTGTCGTCGGTCCGTGGCGACGAGGGGGCCATCCTCTCGGTCGAGAACCTGCAGACCGCGTTTTTCACCGACAAGGAGACGATCTACGCCGTCGACGGGGCGAGCTTCGACCTCCGGAAGGGCGAGACGATCGGGATCGTCGGCGAGAGCGGCTCGGGCAAGAGCGTCACTGCGCGCTCGATCATGGGGTTGATCGAGTCTCCGGGTCGGGTTCTCGACGGCAGCTCGATCAAGTATCGCAACCCCGAAACCGTCGAGCGGTTCGCCGACCAGTTCTCCGGCGAGGTCACCTACCGCGACGGCGACGGCGAACCCGAGGGCGACGGCTGTATCGTCCTCGACGAAGGGGCCGAGAGCGCAACCCGCCGCGGCTACATCGATCTCGCGCGTGCGCCCCAGAAGATCGTGAAACGGACCCGAGGCGGCGAGATCGCGATGATCTTTCAGGACCCGTTGAGCAGCCTCAACCCCGTCTACACCGTTGGCAACCAGATCAGGGAAGCGCTCAACCTCCATCGGGACATGAGCGGGACCAACGCGACCGACGAGGCTGCGGAGCTGCTCGAAGCCGTCGGGATCCCCGACGCGCGGATGGCACTCAAAGAGTACCCCCACCAGTTTTCAGGGGGACAGCGCCAGCGGATCGTGATCGCGATGGCGCTCGCCTGCGACCCCGAGGTGCTGATCTGTGACGAGCCCACCACCGCCCTGGACGTCACGATCCAGGCCCAGATCCTCGATCTGCTCGACGACATCCAGCGCGAGCGCGACCTCGCGATCGTGTTCATCACCCACGACATGGGGGTGATTTCGGAGATCGCCGACCGCGTGAACGTGATGTACGCCGGCGAGATCGTCGAGACCGCGCCGGCGGAGACGCTGTTCACCGATCCCGCCCACCCGTACACGCGGGGGCTGCTCGAAAGCATTCCGGGGCGAAACCCCGGTGCGGAGCGGCTCACCACCATCGAGGGCGACGTCCCGACCCCGAACGCACCCGCGACCGACTGCCGGTTCGCCCCCCGGTGTCCCGAGGAGTTCGACGCCTGCACGCAGGTCCATCCGGAGTCGGTCGAGGCCAGCGAGGCGGCCACCGATCACACCGTCGCCTGCCTGCTGTACCCCGAGGACCGCTCGCGCGAGGAGGCGGTCGATCTCCACGAGCGCCGTGGCCGCGGGGATGAAGCGGCGACCGACGAGGAACCCGCGCGGACGGAGGCACAACGATGAGTCAGGAAGTCGCGGCGACCGACGAACGGCAACGCTCGGACGCGCTCGTCGAGATCAATGGACTGAAGACCTACTACGAGAGCGGCGGGATCTTCGGCGGCGCGCCGGTCAAGGCCGTCGACGACGTCAGCTTCGACATCCGCCGGGGCGAGACGCTCGGCCTCGTCGGCGAGTCGGGGTGTGGCAAGACCACGCTCGGCCGGACGCTCGTCCGGCTCGAAAAGGCCACCGCCGGCGACGTCAGCTACGACGGCACCGACATCACCAGCCTCTCGGGCGGCGAGCTGAAGGAGTGGCGATCGAACGCCCAGATGGTGTTCCAGGACCCCGATTCGAGCCTCAACGACCGGATGACCGTCGGCGAGATCATCCGCGAGCCGCTCGACGTCCACGCCCGGGGCACGCGACGCGAGCGTCGCGGGCGGGTGCAGGAGCTGCTCGAAACCGTCGGCCTCCAGCAGGAACACTACTACCGCTACCCCCACCAGTTCTCGGGCGGCCAGCGCCAGCGCATCGGGATCGCGCGTGCGCTCGCGCTCGAACCCGACTTCGTGGTGCTCGACGAGCCCGTGAGCGCGCTCGACGCGTCGGTCCAGGCGAAGATTCTCAATCTCCTGGAGGACCTCCAGGACGAGCTCGGGCTCACCTACCTGTTCATCGCCCACGACCTCTCGGTCGTCAGGCACATCTGCGATCGGGTCGCGGTGATGTATCTCGGCAACGTCATGGAGCTCGGGCCGACCGAGGAGCTGTTCGCCGACCCGGCGAACCCCTACACCCACTCGCTGCTGTCGGCGATCCCGGACACCGATCCGACGACGAAGATGGAAGACCGGATCACGCTCCGCGGGACGCCGCCCAGCCCGCGCAACCCGCCCGAGGGCTGTCCGTTCACCACGCGGTGTCCGGCGAAGATCCGGCCCGAGGAGTACACGGACGTCGACGACGACGTCTGGGAACGCATCGAGGTGTTCCGCGAGGTTCTCAGGGAACGGGCGCGTGCCGACCGGACGCTCGGGGAGCGCGCGAAGGAGATCCTCGGGATGGAGACGCGCTTTTCGGATCTCGACGAGGCCGAGGCCGAGACGTTCGACGGCGTCGACGTCCCGGCGAACGTCCAGTCGGAGCTCGATCGCGCCACCGAGCTCGCCCACGAGGGCAGCGAGAGCGACGCGCGCGAACACCTGCGCGAGACGTTCGGCAGCGAGTGTGACCTCGAAGCACCGACTCACCACGAGGTGAGCGAGTCCGGGCGGGCGAGCCTCTGTCACCGACACAAGGCCGAGCACGAGTCGCCGTCCGCGTTCCTCGAGAGTCACTCCGCCGGCGAGCGATGAGCGACGACCGCCCCCGCCGGGAGCCAGGGGGCGACTCGACGAATCGCGGGCAGCCGCCCCTTCTGGTGCTCAAACTCCTCGATCTCGTTCTCTACGGTCTCGCGATGGCGGCGGTGTTCGTCGTCCTCACGGCGGTCGTGAGCTTCGCGCTCGGGTCCGGCTGGGGTGGGAGCAAGTACCTGCTGTTCGTGGTCGGCTTTCTCC
This sequence comes from Halococcus agarilyticus, assembly GCF_000334895.1. NCBI lineage: Archaea > Methanobacteriati > Methanobacteriota > Halobacteria > Halobacteriales > Halococcaceae > Halococcus > Halococcus agarilyticus. The sequence goes on from NZ_BAFM01000011.1 coordinate 19,818, forward strand.
TGTTCGGACTCGGCTCGTTCGGGCTGCGGCCGCAGGGGGCGTGGAAGGACGACGATGACGACGATCGCCTCCTCGCATCGAGCGATGACGAGGAATCGCGGTTCGGCGCGCTCGTCCAGTCGATCCCGCCGCTGCGGTGGTACGAGCTCGATCCCGAGGACCGGCTCTCGCTCGCCGCGAAGCTGTTCGTCGGCAGCCTGTTCGTGCTCGGGGCGTCGTTCGTCATGGAGACGGCCTTCGGCGTCAGGATCTGACCGACGCGCCGAGCGAGCACTTCGACGGATCATCGCAACCAGCAACCCTCGGAGCGACGGCCATCGCTTGCGCGGGGTTGGGTCGGGAGACAGTCACCGCCCGGCGTCGGCGGTTCGACGCGTTTATATTCCGTTGGTATGTACTCACATAGTATGATGCCGGATGCGACCGCCGCGGCGGCACCCGTCGCGGCTGACGACGTCATGGCCTCGGTCGACGATGACGGCAGCGTGGAGCGGTTCGTCATCGCCGACATCTCCCGCGACGACGCGTGGATCTCGATGGCGCTCGACGGGGCAGCGTCGCTTCCGGCCTGGCGATAGACTTCTCGCGGTTTTCGAACGAGTTCGACCGACTCGCGAGCTACGAGGGGCGCGGCAGCGAGAGGCTCGCGACGCGCTCGCCGTGTCGCCCGTCGTGGAGCACCAGTTCCGAAATCGTCCACTCGATCGGCTCGAATTCGACGGCCACGAGTTCCCGAGCACGCTCCGCGGAGCCACCACGGGCGAGGGTCACGTGGGGGACGTACGCGTCGCCTTCGAGGTCGGGGATCGGATCGAACGCCGCGACGAGTCGTCGGTGGAGATCGTGGAGGCCGGGACTCTCGATCGCGACGTACGCCACCGGTCCGGGACCCCGAACCGGGGTCTCGAACCAGGCGATCCCCGCCGCGCGCGCCTCGACGGCGGGTGCGCCGGCGAGCGCGCGGCGTGCCCGCTCGAACAGCCGATCCGGGTCGGGATCGGGAGTCTCGAAGCGCTTGCAGACGAGGGTGTGGCGCTCGCGGACCCGATCGAACCCGACGAGGCGGGGGTGGAGGGTGGCGGCGAGGCGCTCGATCCCGCCGGGGACCGGGACGTTGAGGCTGTACACGACCACGATCGGCGCGCTGACGGGATGACGGTGACGGTCACGTGGCGTGGTCCCAGGGCCGGAGTGGTGCAATCGTTGCCGTCCCGGAAGGGTTTAATATCCCCGCCGTCCCAGCAACGGGTACATGACGCGGACACGTCGCACCGGCTCGCCATGCGCCGCCGGGCCGCTTCCGCTTCGACCGCGACGACCGGGCCGTTAGGCCCGCACAAACCCATTTCTTCGACTCGTTTCGCTCCTCAGCCCCCCACCCGAAGGGTTCCGCTGGGCGAACTTCACGACGACACCGAACGACGACACCATGACACCCCCAACCGACACCACACCGCAATCCACCGATCGCGTCGCGCTCGCCTTCTCCGGCGGGCTCGATACCACCGTCTGCGTCCCGCTCCTGAAAGAAGAGTACGGCTTCGACGAGGTGATCGGCGTCACCGTCGACGTCGGCCAGCCCGACGCCGAGTTCGCCGAAGCCGAGGAAACCGCGACCGCGCTCGGCCTCGAACACCACGTGGTCGACGCGCGCGAGGCGTTCGCCGCAACCTGTTTCGATTCGGTTCGCGCGAACGCCACCTACCAAGGCTACCCCCTGGGAACGGCGCTCGCTCGCCCCGTAATCGCCCAGGCCATCCTCGATGTCGCGCTCGCTCAGGACTGTGCGGCGCTCGCCCACGGCTGCACCGGCAAGGGCAACGACCAGCTCAGATTCGAGACCGTCTGGCGCGGCTCCGATCTCGACGTGATCGCGCCCGTCCGCGAACTCGGGCTGACCCGCGAGTTCGAACAGGAGTACGCCGCCGAACGCGATCTCCCGGTCGAGGGCGGCGACGGCGGCGCGTGGAGCATCGATACGAACCTCTGGAGTCGCTCGGTCGAGGGCAGCGATCTCGAAGAGCCCTCATATGTGCCGCCCGAGGACATCTACGACTGGACCCAGCCACCCGGGAAAGAAAGCGAACTGCTCGACATCGAGTTCGAGGACGGGTATCCGGTCGCGCTCGACACCGTCGAGGAAACCTCGACGAGCTCCCGGCCGTCGGCCGGGAATGGGGAGGAGTTCGAGCCGATCGCGCTCATCGAGCAGCTCAACGAGATCGCGGGCGCACACGGCGTCGGGCGCACCGACGTGATGGAAGACCGGATGCTCGGGCTCAAAGTCCGCGAGAACTACGAACATCCCGCGGCCACGGTGCTCTTGAACGCCCACGAGGCGCTCGAATCGCTCGTCCTCACCAAGGAGGAGCGGAGCTTCAAAACGCAGATCGATCACGAGTGGGCGGAGAAGGCCTACGAGGGACTGCTCGCCGCGCCGCTGGTCGACGCCCTGGAGGGGTTCATCGCGTCGACCCAGGAGCGTGTCACCGGCACCGTCACCGTGAAACTCGACGGTGGCCAGGCGCGCCCGGTCGGTCGCGAGAGTCCGTACGGGGTGTACTCGGCGTCCGCGGCCTCGTTCAACACCGCAGACGTCGGCGGCGGGATCGAACAGGCCGACGCCACGGGCGTCGCGAAGTACCACGGGTTCCAGTCGCGCCTCGCGAAGAGCGTCATCGACGACGCGAACGCGACGGCGGAAGCGGTCGCCGACGGCGGGACGGACGGAAAGGAGGAGAACGAACTCACGGCCGACACGATCGACGGGAGCGGGGAGTGAGATGAGTGGAGAGGACGGCGACGTGGTCCGCCGCGACCGGTTCAGCGGCGGCCCCGCCCGTGTGTTCCTCTCCTCGATGGACCACGACGAGCGCCTCTTCGACGCGGACCTCGCGGTCGACCGCGCACACGTGGTGATGCTCGCAGAGCAGGGCATCGTCGACGAGGGAAGTGCGGGCGAGATCCTCGACGCACTCGCCGATATCGAAGCGACGGGCTACGACGCGCTCGACGGCGAGGACGTCCACGCCGCGATCGAGACCGCGGTGATCGACCGCATCGGCGAGTCGGGTGGTCGGATGCACACCGCTCGGAGTCGGAACGACGAGGTGGCGACGTGTATTCGATACCGGCTGCGCGAGGAACTGCTCGACACGATCGAGGCGACGCTCGTCCTCCGCGAGGCGCTCGTCGAGGAAGCGCGTGAGTACGTCGAAACCATCATGCCCGGCTACACACACCGTCAGGCCGCCCAGCCCACCACCGTTGCGCACTTCCTGTGCTCGTACGCCGAAGCGCTCGAACGCGACACGGATCGATTGCTCGCGGCGTACGACCGGACGAACCGCTCGCCGCTCGGCGCAGCGGCCTTTGCGGGCACACCGTTCGACATCGACCGCGAGCGGACCGCCGAGCTGCTGGGGTTCGATGACGTGCTCGGCAATTCGATGGACGCCGTCTCGACCCGGGATTTCCTCGTCGAGGCCGCGAGCGGCTGGTCGGCGCTCGCACTCACGCTGTCGGGGCTTGCGACCGATCTGATCGAGTTCGCGGCGGACGGGTACGTCGAGATTCACGACGACTACGCCTCGACCTCCTCGATCATGCCCCAGAAGAAAAACCCCGACACGCTCGAACTCGTCCGGGCGGCGGCCGGGAACGCGAGTGCGGGGCTGAACGGCCTGCTGACCACGCTGAAGGGGCTGCCCCGGGCGTACAACCGCGATCTTCAGGAGGCGACGCCACACGTCTGGGCCGCCGTCGATGCGGTCGCCCCTGCGACCGAGGTGGCCGCGGGAGCGGTCGCGACCGCGACGTGGAACGAGGACGCGCTCGCCGCGGCGGCCGGCGACGGCTTTGCGACCGCGACCGGCGTCGCCGACCTGCTCGCGGCCAATGGAGTACCGTTCCGCACCGCCCACGAGATTCTGGCCCAGGCCGCCGAAAGCGGCGGTGACTACGTAGCCATCGCGACGGCCGCCGACGCGGTGCTCGACCAATCGCTCTCGGCGGTCGTCGAGCGCGAGGCGATCGAGGACGCGCTCGATCCCGCGACGAGCGTGGCGACCCGCGACTCGGTCGGCGGCCCCGCGCCCGAGGCAGTTGTGGCGGCACTCGACGAGACGCGGACGGCGATCGAGGACGACACCGACCGCCACGACGAGCGGTGCGATCGGCTTGACGCCGCCGCCGCAGTGCTCGAACGGGAGGTGAGTCAGTATCGTTGAGCGACCGCCCCCGCGAGGGGGACGAATTCATCTCGTCGGCGACGGCGAAACGCGCGAACCGCCCGATTTCGGCCTCGAGAGGTCACAGTACGTTTTGTAAACTAACAGACAAGTTCGAAGGGTTTAAGCGGGTACACGGGTGAGGGTGGCACATGGCGAACTGCCCAGAATGCGGGGGCGAGGTCTCCCTGCACGACGACGCTGAGGTCGGCGAGATCATCGACTGTGGCACCTGCGGAGCCGAGCTCGAAGTCATCGACGTCGATCCGCCGGTCCTCGAAACGGCCCCCGAGCTCGAAGAGGACTGGGGGGAGTAAGAGTGAAAATAGGCGTCCTCTACTCCCGGATCCGGCACGACGAGAAGCTCCTGCTCGGTGAGCTCCGGGAGCGCGGCCACGAGGTGACGAAGATCGACGTTCGCGACCAGCGCTTCGATCTCACCGAGCCGCCAGCGGCGTTCGCCGACGTGGATCTCGTCGTGGACCGGTGTCTCGCGACCAGCCGGAGCCGCTACGCGACGCGCTTTCTCGCGGCGTACGGGATCCCGGTCGTGAACTCGCCCGAGACGGCGGCGGTGTGTGCCGACAAGGCCGAGTGCAGCCTCGCGCTCGCGGGAGCGGGCGTGCCGACGCCCCGGACGGAGGTCGCCTTCACCAAGGAGAGCGCGATGGAATCCATCGAACGGTTCGGCTACCCCTGCGTGGTGAAACCCGTGATCGGCTCGTGGGGGCGGCTGCTGGCGAAGATCGATTCCCGGAGCGCGGCGGAGGCGATCCTCGAACACAAATCGACCCTGGGGCACTACGAGCACAAGGTGTTCTACGTCCAGGAGTTCGTCGCGAAGCCCGGCCGCGACATCCGGGTCGTGGCTACTGATGGTGAGCCCGTGGGGGCGATGGTGCGCTCGTCGGATCACTGGCTCACCAACGCGGCGAAGGGAGCCGAAACCGAGACGTTCGAGCTCGACGACGAGGCCCGCGATCTCGTCGCGCGCGCGAGCGACGCCGTGGGTGGCGGTCTCTTGGGAGTCGACCTGATGGAGACCGACGATCCCGACGCGGACCACTCCTACACCGTCCACGAGGTGAATCATACGGTCGAGTTCAAGGCGCTCGACGGCGTCACCGACGGCGACGTGCCCGCTCAGGTAGTCGACTGGCTCGAAGAAAAAGCGGAGACCGCAAACGAAACTGCGGTCGCTGCGCCATGACCCACACCGCGTCGGTCGTCGGCGCGAGCGGGTTCACCGGCGGCGAACTCCTCCGATTGCTCCGCGGCCATCCCGCCTTCGAGATTACCCAGGCAACCAGCCGCGAGTACGCGAACAAGACGGTCGGATCGGTCCATCCCAACCTTCGGGAGCTCGATCTGCGGTTCAGCGAGCCCACCGATCTCGACGAGGTGGACGTGCTGTTCGCCGCGACGCCCCACGGCGTGTCGATGGAGCACATCGACGCGTTCCGGGCGGCTGCGGACACGATCGTCGACCTCTCGGCGGACTTCCGGCTCGATAGCGAAGACCAGTACGACGAATGGTACGACGGTCACAGCCGGCCCGAACTCCTCGACGAGTCGGTGTACGCGCTCCCCGAACGCCACCGCGACGACCTCGCGGGTGCGTCGCTGATTGCGGCGGGCGGCTGCAACGCGACCGCCGCGATCCTCGGGCTCGGTCCGCTGTTCGACGACGGGATCCTCGCGGGCGACGAGCGGATCGTGGTCGACGTGAAGGTGGGTTCGTCGGAAGGCGGAGCAAGTAGTGGAAAAGCGTCCTCACACGCCGAGCGCTCGGGCGTCGTCAGACCCTACGCGCCGACGGGCCACCGCCACGAGGCCGAGATCGAGCAGGAATTCGGCTGTAAGACGGCGTTCTCGGCCCACGCAGTCGACATGATCCGCGGTGCGGCCGCGACCTGCCACGTCTTCCCGAGCGAACCGGTGTCGAAGGCCGACCTCTGGAGCGCCTATCGCGAAGCCTACGACGACGAGCCGTTCGTCCGGCTCGTGGCCGGGGGCTCCGGGGTATATCGGTATCCCGAGCCGAAGGCGGTCGCGGGCTCGAACTACGCCGAGGTCGGGTTCGAACTCGATCCGAGCAACGGACGGATCGTCGTGTTCTCGGCCATCGACAACATGATGAAGGGCTCGGCAGGCCAGGCGGTCCACGCCGCGAACGTCGCGCTCGGAATCGACGAGACGGCGGGACTCGACTTTCAGGGACTCCATCCCGTGGGGGCACCCTGACCATGACGACGGTCGTGAAGGTCGGCGGCGCGCGAGCGGTCGATCCCGAGGGCACGATCGCGGACGTCGCGGCGCTCACAGGAGAGGGCGAGGACTGCGTAGTCGTCCACGGTGGCTCGACAGCGGTCGACGAGACGCTGGAACGGCTGGGCGAGGAGCCCGAGTACGTCGAGACGCCCAAAGGAGTGGTCGGGCGGTTCACCGACGAGCGCACGATGGAGACCTTCGAGATGGTCCTCCCCGGGAAACTCAACACCGACCTCACGGCGTCACTGCGGAAGACCGGTGTGGACGCCGTGGGGCTGTCGGGCGTCGACGGCGGGCTCCTGACCGGCCCCCGGAAATCGGCCGTCAAAGTCGTCGAGGACGGCAAGACGAAGATCCGCCGTGGCGAGCACTCCGGGAAGATCGAATCGGTGAACGCCGACCTCCTCACCGGGCTGCTCGACGACGGCTACACGCCCGTCGTGACGGTGCCGATGCTAGCGGACGATGGAACCCCCGTGAACGCCGACGCCGACCGGGCGGCCGCCGCGGTCGCCGGCGCGCTCGGCGCGACGCTCGTGGTGCTGACCGACGTGCCTGGCGTGCTCGCGGATCCCGACGATCCCGGAACGCTGATCGGACAGGTGAGAGCGCCCGACGAGCTCGCACGGGTGGAGTCGGCCGCCGAGGGGTTCATGGGCAAGAAGGTGATGGCGGCGACGGAGGCGCTCGACGGCGGTGCCGCGTCGGTCGTCGTCGCCGACGCGAACGCCCCTGATCCTGTTCTCGCGGCGCTCGACGGCGACGGGACACACTTCGCGCCCGGGGCGATCGAAACCGAAGCGGAGGTCGACGCATGAGCGGGTTCGTCCATAACGAGAAGCCGATCCGGCTCCACGAGGGAGAGGGCGTCCACCTCTACGATGCGGACGGGACGGAGTACCTCGACTGCGGGGCGAGTTACGCGTGCGCGCCGCTCGGGCACTCCCATCCCGACGTGACCGGGGCGATCACCAACCAGGCCGAGCGGCTGACGTTCGTCCAGGCGTCCTACCCCGTCGACGCGCGCGACCGGGCGCGCACGGCGCTCGAAGCCGCCGCGCTCGACGGGTTGGAGAACGTCTGGCTCTGTAACTCGGGGACGGAGGCGAACGAGGCGGCGCTGAAGTTCGCCCGGAGCGCGACTGGGAACCCGAAGATCGTCGCCACGATGCAGGGCTTTCACGGCCGGACGATGGGCGCGCTCGCGACCACGTGGGAGAGCGAGTACCGCGACCCGTACGAACCCCTGATCGGCGATGTCGAGTTCGTCCCTTATGGGGACGGCGACGCGCTCGCCGAGGCGGTCGACGACGAGACCGCAGCGGTGATCCTCGAACCGCTCCAGGGCGAGGGCGGGATCAACTCACCTCCTGAGGGGTATCTCGCAGCGGCGCGCGAGCACACCGAGGCGGCGGGCGCGGCACTGATCCTCGACGAGGTCCAGACCGGGATGGGGCGGACAGGAGAACTGTGGGCGTGCGAGCGTGCTGGCGTGACGCCCGACATCCTCACAACTGCGAAGGGGCTCGCGAACGGCCTCCCCGCAGGAACCGCGCTGTGTGCCGACTGGATCGCCGAGGGATACGGCTCGCACAACGCCACCTTCAGCGGCGGGCCGGTGGTGAGCGCCGCGATCGACGCCACCGTCTCGACGGTGGTCGAGGAGAGCGTGCCGGCCAACGCGGCCGCTGTCGGCGGGTATCTCGCGGGCGAACTCGACGCCGAGCTCGGCGATCGGGTTCGCGACGTGCGCGGCGAGGGGCTGATGATCGGGATCGAGGTCAAGCGCGGCGCGAACCGCGTGCTCCGGGATCTCGCGCTCGATCACGGGATCCTCGCGCTCCCCGCCGGCCGGTCCGTGGTGCGGCTGCTGCCGCCGCTGATCCTCGGCGAGAGTCATGCAGATCGGGTCGTCGACGCGCTCGCGGACGTTCTCGGAGGGCGATCGACGTGAGCGAAGCCATCACTGGCGTCTCGACGAGCGCGGCGCGCGATCTCCTCGTCGAACTCGTCGAGACCCCCTCGCCGACCGGCGAGGAGGCGGCGTGTGCCGAGCAGCTCGTCGCGTTCTTCGAGAGTCACGGGCGCGAGGCGTTCGTCGACGAAGTGGGCAACGTCCGCGCACCCGCCGACGATTCGGTTTTGCTGACCTCCCACATCGACACCGTGCCTGGCGACATCCCGGTGCGAGTCGAACCAGGCGACGGCGAGCGCGAGGGAAGCGAGGTGCTCTGGGGTCGGGGCAGCGTCGACGCAACTGGGCCCCTGGTTGCGATGGCGGTCGCCGCCGTCCGCACGGGCGTGAGCTTCGCGGGTGTCGTCGGCGAGGAGGTCGATTCGAGCGGCGCGCGCCACCTCGTCGAGACTCGCGACGCGCCCGACGCGGTGGTCAACGGCGAGCCCTCGGGCTGGAACGGGATCACGCTCGGCTACCGCGGCCTGCTCGCGGGCACCTACGTCGCCACGAGCGAGTCCGGCCACACCTCCCGCCCCGAGAACAGCGCGATCGAGGACGCGATCGACTGGTGGGAGCGGGCGCGAAACGCCGTGGCCGACGACCGCGACGAGTGGACCCCCGTCTTCGAGCGCGTGACGCCCAAACCCATCGAGGTTCACGGCGGAACGACCGACGACGGCCTCTCGGTCGAGGCGACGATGGACGTCCAGTTCCGCGTGCCGCCACGGCTCACCGTGGAGGAAGTGCGCGAGGCCGCCGACGGCGAGCTGGACGGCGGCACCGTCCGGTGGTACGACGAAGTTCCTCCAATCATGACCACTCCCCGGAACCCGGTCGCGCGGGCGTTCCGCGGTGCGATCCGGCGGGCGGACGGCGAGCCGCGCCTGCTCCGCAAGACTGGCACAAGTGACATGAACATCTACCGGGCGTGGAACTGTCCGATGGTGACGTACGGTCCCGGCGATTCGGACCTCGATCACGCGCCCGACGAACGCCTCTCGCTCGACGAGTTCGACCGCTCGATAGGGGTGCTCGAAGACGTCGCCGGACGACTCGGGGAGAGCGCATGACACGCCATTTCACCGACATCGACGACCTCTCGGCCGACGAACTCGAAACGGTGCTCGACACTGCTGCCGAACTCAAATCGCAGGTGAAACGCGACGAGCCACATCCCCTGCTCGAACGCCAAACCCTCGGAATGGTGTTCGAGAAACCGAGCAGTCGGACGCGGCTCTCGTTCGAGACCGGGATGACCCAGCTCGGCGGCCACGCGATCTTCCTGGGTCCGGACGACATCGGGCTCGGCGAGCGCGAACCGCTCGCCGACACCGCCCGCACCCTCTCGGGGTACGTCGACTGCGCGATGGTCCGGCTGTTCGATCACGGGGACTTGGAGGAGCTCGCGGCCCACGCCGACGTGCCGATCGTCAACGGGTTGACCGACGACGCCCACCCCTGCCAGACGCTCGCGGATCTGCTGACGCTCCGCGAGACGGTGGGGTTCGACGCGCAGGTGGCGTGGGTCGGCGACGGCAACAACGTCGCGCAATCGTTCGTTCTCGGGTGTGCGCTCGCCGGGATCGACCTCACGGTGGCCACACCGGAGGGGTACGGGATCGACGAGCGCGTGCTCGATCGCGCCGACGAGATCGGGACCGCACCCGACGTGACGACCGATCCGGAAGTAGCGGTCGCGGGGAGGGACGCGGTCTACACCGACGTCTGGGTGAGCATGGGCGAGGAAGCCGAGCGCGAGACGAAACTCGCCGCGTTCGAGGAGAGTGGGTTCCAGGTGAACGCCGACCTCCTCGACGACGCGACCGTGCTCCACTGCCTGCCCGCCCACCGCGGCGAGGAGATCACCGAGGACGTGCTCGAAAGCGATCGGGCGGTGGTGTGGCAGCAGGCAGAGAACCGACTCCACGCCCAGAAGGGGCTCCTGGCGTTCCTGCTCGACGCGCTGTGAGACCGAAACGACGTCCGTGAGGGCGGAATCGCGCGGGCGACGTTCGTCGCCACTATCCAGATAGCGACACATACGAACGGGAAGTTTCGAGAGACTCACGCGGAACTCGACCATCACTTGGAAAAATGACTATTTATGCGGGTGTGGCATCGTGACTCGTGCGTCACCGCACACGAGACCAATGAGCAACGAACCAGACGACATCGAACGCACCGACAGTCCCTCCCTGTTGGGGGACGCGAGCGAGTATCTCACCTCGCGGCGATCGTTCATGACCGACGCGGCGACAGTGGGTGGCGGAGCGTTGGCCCTCTCGGCTCTCGGCGGAACGGCGGCAGCCGACGGCCACGAGGGTGACGATGGCAACGGTAGCGGGGGCGGGAGCGGGGATGTCAGCGATGTCGACGTCCTCAACTACGCACTCGGACTCGAACACCTCGAAGCCGCGTACTACAACGACTTCCTCGACAGCCACTCCGAGAGCGAGGTCGAGAACTCAGACGTCGCGAAGTACTTCGCGCGACCGACGCTGCGGTACTCGGTGTACCAACAGATCCAGGACGTCCGCGATCACGAGGAAGCCCACGTCGAGGCACTCACCGGGACGATCGAGGACCTTGGGGGGACGCCCGTCGAACCCGCCGAGTACGAGTTCCCCTACGAGACGATGGAGGAGTTCGTCGCGATCGCCGACCGCCTCGAAGCCGTCGGCGTCTCCGCCTACGCGGGCGCGGCACCGCTGCTCTCGAACCGCGACCTGATCCCGCCGGCGCTCTCGATCCACAGCGTGGAGGCCGAACACCAGACCTACTTCCAGTTGCTCCACCTCCAGCGACCAGCCCCCGACGCGTTCAATCCCGCGCGCTCGATGGACCAGGTGCTCCCGATCGCGCGGCAGTTCGTCGCCGGCGCGGACGGCGGCGGCGGGCGGATGTTCACCGCGACCGTCGAGAACGTCTCGACGCCAGGCGCGCTCAACGTCGACCGCGCGGACGGCGTCGTGCCGCTGTCACCGCCGGTCTGGGCGGTGTACTCCGGCGGCGAGAACCCCGCGTTCGTTCCGGGCGAGGACGCCAACGAGGGGACCGAGATCGTCGCCGAGGACGGGTTCCCCATGACGCTGGCCCAGACGGTGGCCAGCGCCGAGAACACCACCGACAGCGGCGTCGCTCCCTCACCGGGTGGCTCGCTGGAGACCCCTGCACTGGGGCCGGGCGAGTCCGTCGAGTTCGGCTTCAGCGCCGCACCGGGCGATCACTTCACGATGGAGACGATGTTCGTCCAGTCGAACGACTGGTTCTACGGGTTCGAGGGACTCTCGCTGTTCGACGGCGAGGAACCGGTTTCGGGCGACGTGACCGACCACATCGCGGTCTACGACGCCGGGACCGAGGCCGACACCGCGCCGGGCACCGGTCCCGACCAGAAGCCCGTCCAGGACCCCGAGGCGATGGACGTCGGCCCCACGGAGGACGAACCGATCCAGCTCGCCGCAGAGCGCCATCCCGACTTCGATATCCCCGACGCCAGCGAGGTCATCGAGGTGACCATCGCGCCGCAGTGAACGCGACGCCGACGATTCCAGGGTGCTCCTTTTTCGTCGTGGCAAGCGACGCCGATTTCGGATCGGGACCCAACATATATCTCCGGGCCGCGAGAGGGCTTTCGGGAGCGAGGATGGAGAAGGCGCTGTGGTATCTCTTTACGGCGACGCGTGGCGGCGCGAACCGCGTCCGCGTCGTCCGGGCGCTCGCCGAGCGGCCGAAAAACGCAAACCGTCTCGCCGAGGAGTTGGATATCGCCTACACCACCGCTCGCCACCATCTCGACATGCTCTGTGATCACGACGTCGTCGAACGAAGCGACGAGGAGTACGCCGCGCTGTTCTTCCTCACCGAGCAGTTCGAACGAAACCGTGATGAGTTCGAACGCATAGCACAACACGTGGAGACCGACGGATGACGACCCTCCCTACCGTCCTGATGAGCGACACGATGACGATCGCTAGCGCCCTCTCCGGCGTGAGCATCGTGATGCTACTCGCGCTCACGGCAGTGTGGCTCAACAACTACCGGACGTTCCGGACGCCGCTGCTACTTGGCCTCGTCGCCTTCGGCGCGGTGTTGCTCGTCGAGAACGGCGTCTCGCTCTACTACTTCTTCACGATGCGGAGCCTGTACGCGATGGATCCCGCCGCCCAGCGGGTGATCGCGGCGATGCGGGCGTTTCAGGCGGTCGCGCTCGTCTTCCTGACGTACGTGACGATGAAGTGATCGCGGCGTCGCTGTCCCCGCGGCCGATAAAAAACGGACGGTCGTTTCGAGCGGCTCAGCGGAGGAACGAGTAGACGACCCCGAGGAGCAGGCCGTAGACCGCGTGGCCTGGCAGGCTTCCGGGGAGTGCGAAGTTCGGGAAGTCCGGTCCGAGCCCGGCACCCACGGCGTCCAGCCAGAGCGGCATCACGAGCGCCGCGAGCAGCACCCAAAGTACGACGCCGTAGACCAACCCGACGACAGCCGACCGCCCGAGACCACGACCGACGCCGGTGCCGGTTGCAATCGCGGCGAACACCACCCCGAGAATCGCGCTGTGGATCATGTGAACGACCCAGCCTGCGAGGCCGTTCGGCGGCGGTGCGAGCCCGTACAGCGCCGGAATCGCACCCACGATAGCCGGCCGCAGCATCATCGTCATCATCGCGCCCATCACCGCGCCGCCGACGAGGCCGCCGATAACGCCCGCCTGCCAGTCGGCGAGCCCGGTGCCGGTCGTCGTCGCCGTTTCGGATCGAGTCTCTTGGCTCATGCGCGAAGCGATACACCGCGGACCGACATAACCGCGTGGCGCGTTGACAGCCGACACGCAATGGCGTGGACCGCACACGACCGTCCGGGGCCGACGTTTATGCTCCGGGCGGTCGAACCCGATCCATGACCGAGGCCGACCCCAGCCCCCAGCGGTTCCGCGATCTCATGCTCGATTCCGAACCCGGGTTCGAGGAGGTGATGGTCTGCGTGTTCGACATCCAGCGCCACGAGACGCGGACCTACCGAACGTTGCTCGACCAGCCGGGCAGCACGGTCGAGGAGCTGGCCGCGGAGCTGGAGCGGGACCGCTCGAACGTCAATCGGTCGCTGTCGACGCTGCGGGAGAAGGGGCTCGCCGACCGCGGCCGACGGCTCTTAGACGGCGGCGGGCACGTCTATCAGTACACCGCGACGCCGCTGCCGGAGGCAACGGAGCTGATGCACGACACCCTCGACGAATGGACGGCGTACGTCCACGCGCGGATCGACGAGTTCGGCGACGAAACGGCGTGATCCCCTCGCGGTCCGCTCACCCGGTCGTCGTCGGCTGGACGGGGCCCGGCTGTTCGGGTCGCGTGCCGAGCGTGAGCGAGAGGGTCCGCCGCTCGCCGTCCCTGCGGACGGCGACGTCGATCGTGTCGCCAGGCGAGGCCTGAAGCGCGAGATACGACGAGAGCCCCTGAAGGCTGTCGATCCGCTGGCCGCCGAGAGCCACGATGACGTCGCCGGGCCGGAGCACGCCGTCGGAGGGACCACCGGCAGGAACGTCGGTGACGAGCACGCCACGGGATCGGTCGAGAGCCCGTTGCTCGGCGACCGGGGGCGTGACCGTCCGCAATCGCACACCCATGTAGGCGTGCTCGTACTCACCGTTTGCGATGAGCGACGGCACGACTCGGTCGACGAGCGCGGCCGAGATGGCAAAGGCGAGGTTCTCGCCGCCGCCGGAGTTGATCACCCCCACGACGTCGCCCGCGAGGTTCACGAGCGGTCCCCCCGAGTTGCCGGGATTGACCGGTGCGCTGGTCTGGATGGCATCGGGGATGGTGTAACCGCTCGGGGCCGGAATCGATCGATTCACGCCGCTCACGAGTCCCGACGTGAGCGAACCCTCGAAGCGACCGTACGGGTTGCCGATGGCGACCACCTCGGTCCCGATGGCGGGCTGCTCGTCGACCAGTGAAAGCGGCGTCGCGTAGTCGGGCGGGTTTTCGACCTCGATGACGGCGAGATCCGCCGACGGATCGGTACCGACGACCGACCCCGAACGCCACTCGCCCTGCGAAAAGCGGATCTGAGCCTCGGTCGCGTTGCTGACGACGTGGGCGTTCGTGACGACGTAGTTGCCCCGGAGAACGAATCCCGACCCCTGACCACCCTGGCCCATGCCGCCGGTTACTTGCACGAGAACGACCGAGCCGACCGTCTCGCGGTAGACCCGCGTGTACGGGCTCGGCGCGTCGCCAGCACTCGCGTTGCCGTCAGCGACGGTCGCGGCCTCTGCGGGGGTCGTCGAGTCCGCGGTGGCGGCGGTCGCCGTGCCGTCGGTCGTGATTTCGGCGGGTGTCGACCCGTCGGTCGCCGTGGCGGCCGGCGTCGTGTTCGCCGTGGTCCCATCGCCGAGTGCGTCCCCACAGCCGGCGATCCCGGCGGCGAGCACCGTCCCGAGCACGCCGAGGTACGCCCGGCGCGTCGTCCGCGCGTCATCCATGTCCGTATGCGGGCTCACGCCCGGAAAAGCACCCCGCTTGCGAACATCACTCATGGAAACGCGTGCGAGAACGATGCAGTCGAACTCCGTGGACCGGCCCACTTTTGCCCACCCGGGCAGTCCCGTCGCGTAATGGCCGATCTCATGCTCGCGCCCGAGGGCGAGACGCCCGACGCCGCGACCGACGGCACGTGGCTCGCGTGTATCGAGTGCGGCGCGGTACACGCCCCGTTCGACGCACCGATCTACCGGTGTCCCGACTGTGGCGGGCTCCTCGAGGCGCGCTACGCCGAGTATCCCACCTTCGATACGTTCACCGGGGAGGGTCGCGGTGTCTGGCGCTACGCCGCGGCACTCCCCTTCGAGAGCGGTGTCTCGCTCCCGGAGGGCGACACGCCGCTTCACCGGGTGTCCCGGCTCGAAGACGATCTCGACGTCCGGAGTCTCCGGATCAAGCACGAGGGAATGAACCCGACGGGAAGTTTCAAGGATCGTGGAATGACCGTCGGGGTCCGGGTCGCCGCGGAACTGGGCGTCGGCCGCCTGGCGTGTGCCTCAACCGGCAACACCAGCGCGGCGCTCGCGGCCTACGGCGGTCGCGGCGGAATGCAGACGCTCGTACTTCTCCCCGCCGGGAAGGTCGCCGCCGGGAAGGTCGCCCAGGCGAGTCTCCACGGCGCACGGATCCTGGAGGTCGACGGCAACTTCGACGCGTGTCTCGACATCGTCGCCGAACTCGCCGACCGCGGCGAGGCGTACCTCCTCAACTCGCTCAACCCGTTTCGATTGGAGGGCCAGAAGACGATCGGGTTCGAGATCCTCGAACGGTACCAGGCCGACTACGGTCGGTATCCCGACCGGATCGTCCTCCCCGTCGGGAACGCGGGCAACACCGCAGCGCTCTACAAGGCCTTCCGCGAACTCGTCGCGAGCGGGGCGCTCAGAGAGGACGCGGTGCCGAAGCTCACCGGCGTCCAGGCCGCCGGGGCCGCGCCGATGGTCGAGGCGATCGAGGAGGGCAACGAGGACATCGAGCGCTGGGACTCGGTCGAAACCCGGGCGACGGCGATCCGGATCGGCAACCCCGTAAACGCGCGGAAGGCACTCCCCGGAATCCGCGAGACCGGCGGGACGGCGGTCGCCGTCGCGGACGAGGCGATCACCGACGCCCAGCGCGCGCTCGCGAGCGAGGGGGTCGGCGTCGAACCCGCCTCCGCGGCGAGCGTCGCTGGCCTCCGGAAGCTCCGCGAGGCGGGCGTCGTCGACGGAGATGAAGACGTGGTCTGCCTGACGACCGGCCATCTCCTGAAGGACCCCGACGCCGCGGCCGCGGCCGGGACGGAGCCCGAACCCGTCCCCGCCGACACCGAGGGCGTGCTCGATCACCTGAACGGCGAGTGACCATTCCTGACCCGGGACAGCCGTCGCAGAGCGTGACAAAGCTATATGGTTTGGGAAAGACATATTGAAACGGACACCAAGCGAAAAGCATGGATCGAGGTCTCGCCGCGATTGCCGTCGGTGGTTCGATGGGGACTATTGTCTACACCGTTCTCGTCGCCGAGTGGCTGATTGCAGTTGGTGTCGGAGCGGTCTACGCCGCATCAGCGTACGTCTATCTCCGGTATCCGATCGCGTTCTCGGGCCGTCTCGATTTCGAAGGGCAGCGCTCCAAACTGGCCAAAGCTATCGGGGTGCTCGGTACTTCGATCGGCGGGAGCGGCTTCGCACTTCAGTTCGCTGGTAGCGGGACCACGATCGCGTTCGTTCTCTGGATCACCGGAACGATAGCGTTTCTTACAGCCATACAGAAGGCAGTCGAATACGAGGGAATCGAATACTCGTCGACTCGCTCAGCGGACGCAGCAGTAGGGGAGTAGCCGGGGTCGAATACGATGACGAGGTCGCCCGAGACGGATTATCGTGACGAGCGAGCGCAGCTCCGCGAGCAGATCAAAAACGCTGACTCGGAAACCGAGCGGCGCGAAGCGATCCTCCGACTCGCGGAGATCGACCGCGAGATCCACGCCGACACCTACGAGAAGCTCGCCCGTGAGTAGCGCAGGCGCTCGGATACGGTTCCGTTAGTCCGTCCCGTTCAGCGCGATATAGCGCGTCTCGATCACACGGTCATCCGCTTCCAGTTGCTCCTGAAGCTCCTCCGAAACCGGCTCGTCGAGATTGTACACCGTCATCGCCTCGCCGCCGATGACCCCGCGGGCGTTGAACATCCCCGCGATGTTGATGTCCGCGTCGCCGAGCACCGTCCCGATAAAGCCGATCAGGCCCGGTTCGTCCTCGTTGCGCGCGACAAGCATGTGGCCGGCGGGGATCGCGTCGACCCGGAACCCGTCGATCCGGACGATGCGGGGGTCCTCGCCGGCGAACAGGGTGCCACAGACGCCGATCTCCTCCTCGCCGTTGGTGACCGTGACGGTGACGAGGCTCTGGAAGTCCTCCGCCGTGCGGGTCTTCGATTCGACGACCTCGATCCCGCGGTCCTCGGCGATCCGTGGGGCGTTGACCGCGTTGACCTGCCATTCGAGCGGTTCGAACACGCCCTCCAGCGCGCTCGCGGTGACGAGATCGACCTCCTCGCTTGCGATGTCGCCCTCGTAGGTCACCTCGATCGTCTCGATCCGTCCGTCCAGAAGCTGGGTCGCGATCTTCCCCGCCGTGGAGGCGATGTCGAGGTACGGCCGGACCCGGGGGAACGCGCTCGCGTCCATCGAGGGGGCATTGAGCGCGTTCATCACCGGTTTCGAGTCGAACGCGGCGAGCACCTGGTCCGCGATCGAAGTGGCGACGTTCTCCTGGGCGGCGTACGTGCTCGCACCGAGGTGGGGCGTCACGATCACGTCCTCGACGTCGAGCAGGGGGCTGTCGGGCGAGAGCGGCTCTTCGGCGTAGACGTCGATCGCTGCGCCCGCGAGCGGCCCGTCCCCCACTGCGGCGGCGAGCGCTGACTCGTCGACGACGCCCCCCCGTGCGCAGTTGACGAGGTAACCGCCGTCGAGCGCCGCGAGCTCGTCCTCGCCGATCAGGTTCTCCGTCTCGGGCGTGAGCGGCGTGTGGAGAGTGAGCACGTCGGCGCTCGCGAGACACTCGTCGAGTTCGACGAGCTCCGCCCCCAAATTGGCGGCGCGCTCCTCGGAGATGTAGGGGTCGTAGGCGACGAGGTTCATCCCGAGGCCGTCGAGTTTCTTCGCGACCTCCTGGCCGACCCGGCCGAAGCCGACGATCCCGAGCGTCGCGCCGTTGAGCTCCGTCCCGAGATAGTCGCCCTTGGCCCACTCGCCGGCCTTCAGTCGAGCGTGGGCCTGGGGGATCGATCGCGCGGCCGCGAACGTCATCGCGACGGTGTGTTCGGCGGCGGCGCGGACGTTGCCCTCGGGAGCGTTGGCGACGATCACGCCGGCCTCGGTCGCGGCGTCGATATCGATGTTGTCGACCCCGATCCCCGCCCGGCCGACGATCATCAACTCCTCGGCGGCCGCGAACAGCTCCTCGGTGACGTCGGTGCCCGATCGGACGACGAGGGCGTTCGCATCGGCGACCGCCGCGTGGAGCGCGTCGCCCTCGATGTCGTAGGCCGTCTCGACGGTGTGGCCGGCCTCGCGGAGCCGATCGAGGCCCGGCTCCGCGATGGGATCGGTGACGAGTACCTTCATATCGGGGCGAACGACGCGGCGGGGATAACCTTTGCTTCCCGGGCACAACTCGCCGGCCGGTGTCGGAGTCGAACCGGCTCAACTACGGTACAGCGAGAACCCGATCCCGAGCGCAATCGTCGCACCGCCGGCGAGCCCGTCGCTCAGCGCGTCGTCCACGCCGAGTCGGAGCAACAACACGAAGACGACTGTGTAGAAGCCGTATGCGATGACACTACCGACGACGGCCCACGCGAACGCCGTTCCCGTCGGGAGCTGTGTGTCCCATTCGCGATAGAGCGTCGGGACGCCGACACCGACGCCCAGCAACGCACCGAACGCGAGGCCCGAGCCGTCGGTCCACGCCTGGGTGACGTAGGCCGCAACGACCCCGAGCACCGACGCAGTGAGCGTGACGACCGTCGACGCCGAAACCAGGCCGCTGCCGAGCCGCGACGACGAATCGGTATCCGACATGGCGGAAGGGCGAGCGGTCGTGCTGTAAACCTTCTGGGAACTTCGGCAGAGCAACGGCGATCACAGGTCATTCATCGGGAGATCGTCAGTTCTCGAACCCCTACCGACCCCGGGAGCGATCGTCCCGGCGATCGTCACCCGAGCGCTTATTCGAGTCCTCGCCCACCATCGATCGATGAGACGACGGCGGTTCCTCGACGCGGCCGCGACGGCCGGCGTCCTCGGGGTCGCAGGGTGCTCCGGCGAGAGCGGCGAGGCAGGAGCCACGAGCGAGACCTCGGAGACCACCACCGGGAGCGAACGGGGGGCCGACGGCGGAACGCGGCGCGGGGGAGCGACGCCTGGCGACGACGGAAGCGAACACACGGATTTCGTCTGGGCCGAGCAGAAGATCTGGCGGGACGAACGAGTGCGCGAGAACCTCTTCGCGTTCGCCGCGCGCCACGATCTCGCGGTGGTCATCGCGAAGGCGGACGCCGACGCGGGCGACGTCGCCGAACTCGAAGCACCGCTGGCCGCGGCCGCCCGACACGGCACCGAAGCGTGGCTGAACGTCGGCGTGCTGAAACGCCTCACACCGACCGAGTTCGTGGCGGACGGGGCGAAGCGCCGCCGACACCTCGACGGGCTCGAAGCCGTCGTGCGGCGCTACCGGGAGTTCTTCCCGTCGGGACGGATCGTGCTCTGGCAGGAGGCCCCCGTCGGCGGTCGGTGGAACGAGGCCGACACGTGGAACGACCAAGCCGTCGAGAACCTCGAACGCCTCGGCCCCCGGATCTTCGCCGCACAGCAACGGCGGGTCGAGCGCGCCGCCCCGAACGTCGACACCGGGATCTTCGTCCACTTCCCGTACATCGTGGACGGGAAGCAGCCGAAGACGTTCGAGGGTCTCACGGCGGAGCTGAAATCCAGGGGCGCGCTCCCCGATTTCACGTTCACCGACTTCTATCGGGGCTGGTACGCGAAGGACGTCGGTCCCGGGCCGGCGAACGCCGCCGTCGAGAGCCTCGTGACGAACGCACGCGAACTGACCGACGGCCGGCCGGTCAGCTACCTCGGCGAGGCTCACACCATCAACCCTCAGTACACGCCGAGCCGCCACGCGATGTGGATGGATCTCCGGGCGGCGCTCGGGGCCGGTGCGGAGGGCGTGGGCTGGTACGCGCGGACGGCGTACAAGGCGACGAAGCACGGGTTCGATCCGTTCATTCCGAACACCGGCCCCGCGGCGCGCGACGGGCCGCGCGCGAGCACGCTCACCTTCGCCCGTGACCGCTACCAGTACGCCTACGCCGCACTCCGGGCGAAACGCGACGATCGTGGAACTGGCGGGAGATCCACCGACGAGGACCGATTCGATCTCTGGCTCGTCGGATCGGGGTTCGACTTCTACGAGCACCGACTCTCGGCGCGAACGCGCGCGGACGAGTGGACGTTCGTCGGCGACTTCGACGGGTACGTCGACGGCGAGTACCCCTACAGCGACGGGAGCGATCGGGTGTCGATCTTCCGGGGCCTCTCGCGCGCACGGTTCGCTCCGGGAGGGAACCTCGAACTCGCCGTCGACACCGGTCACGGCAGCGACGACGCACACCTCGACGCCGTGCTGGCGATGCCCGCGGACGTGAGCACCTATCTCGCGGAGCCGGCGGCGGCCGAGCTGTACGGCAGCCGCTCGGACGTCCACGAGTTCGGCGTGGGCCACGAACGCGTGAACGCGCGGCTCGCGGCCGGTGGTTCGCGGCGGATCGACGTGACGCTCGGCGAGCCGGAACGACCGCTCGACGCGCTCGTGTTTCCCGACCACCGCACAGAGCGCGGGCGATTGCGCGCGCTCGAAGCGCGCGACGGGTTCGATCCGGACGAGCTGTTCGATCTCTGGGTGACCACCGACAGGAGGCCGAATCGCAGCGGGGAGAGCGCGAGCGGCATCGAGGGGCTGTCCCTGGTCGGCGACGCGGAACGACCGCTGGACGAGGCGAGCACGGCGGTGTCGACGGCCGAGGGCGGGGCGGTCTTCTACGGGATCGATCGCGACGATCTCGCCCGTCGTGACGGCTCGGCCGCCGTCGAGGTGGCCGGTGATGGGCGGGAGCTGGTGACCGGTGCGTACGCGATGGCCTACGCCGGCACCGTCGCGTTCAGGCCCGCGGCGGAAGCGATGAGACTTCTCGAAGCGGACCGGGCGAGCGCGCGGACGTTCGCCATCGCCCACGAGGAGGCGTGATCGCCATGTCGCGAGGCGACCGCGGGATTCGGATAGGTTGAAACGTCGCGCGCCGAAGGCCCAGTCATGAAACTCGTCGCGTTCGACTTCGACGGCACGCTCTCGGACTCGGAGATGACGGTCCTGCTCGGCGCACAGTGTGGCGTCGCCGAGGAGATGGAGACCATCACCGAGCGGGCGATGAACGACGAGATCGGGTATGCGGAAAGCCTCCGCGAGCGAGTCGGCCTGCTCGACGGGCTCTCGGCGGATGGGGTCGAAACAGCGTTCGAGGACGTCGAACTACGGCCGGGAACCGTGGACGTGATCCGCGCGCTGAACGACGCGGGCGTGGTCACGGCGATCGTCACCGGGGGGTTCGGCCGCGGGGTCGAGAGCGCGCTCGCGCGGAACGATCTCCCGGTCGACACCATCGTCGCCAACCAGCTCGTCTTCGCGGACGGCGACCTCACCGGCGAGGTCGAGGGGCCGCTGATCGAGGGAACGAAGGACGACGCGCTCCGGGCGGTCGCCGACAACGCCGGCGTCGCGCTCGACGAGACGGTGGCGGTCGGCGACGGCGCGAACGACCTCCCGATGCTCGAAGTCGCGGGGCTCGCCGTGGGCTACGAACCGAAACCCGCCGTCGAACCCCACTGTGACGAGGTCGTGGCGTCGATGGCGGAACTACAGGAACTGCTCGAAGACCGATCGATCCTCTGAGGATCAGTCGCCGAACAGGCTGGCGTGGACGGGCGCGAACTCGGTGTCCCCGTCGGTGCCGGCGCGCGCGTCGGTCACCGCTCGGCCGGCGACGCCGTCAGCGAGGAAATCCGCGATCGGCGGGCCGACGTTCTCGGGTTCGACGAGGAAGGCGTCGTGGCCGTGATCGGAGTCGATGACGTGGTGGGCGACGTCAACGCCAGCGGTGCGGAACGCGTCGGCGAGGGCTGTGGCCTGGTCCGTGGTGAAATGCCAATCGCCGGTAAAGGAGAGGCAGAGCGCTTCGCCGTCGAAGCTCGCGAGCGCGTCTGCGTCGGATTTGTGGCCCGTCGCGAGGTCGTACTCGTCCATCGCGCGCGTGAGATACAGGTAGCTGTTGGCGTCGAAGCGATCCACGAACGTGTCGGCGTTGTAATCGAGGTAGGACTCGACGTCGCGGTAGGGGAAGAAGCCGGCCGCCGGGTCGGCGGGGAACGTATCGCGGGCGGCGTCCCGGCCCGCGGCGCGCCGGCCGAACTTGTTCGCCATCGACTCCTTCGAGAGATACATCACGTGGCCGAGCTGGCGCGCGAGCGCGAGACCGTCGTCGGGTTCGTCGGCCCCGTAGTAGTCGCCACCGTTCCAGTCGGGATCGGTCGTGATCGCCCGCCGGGCGATCCCGTCGATCGCGACGCACTGTGGGTCGAGCCGGGCGGCGGTCGCCACCGGGATCGCCCGCTCGACCCGATCGGGGTAGCGTTTCACCCATTCGAGGACGTTCATCCCGCCCACGGAGCCGCCGACGACGGCGTGGAGCCGGGGAACATCGAGTGCGTCGAGCAGTCGGCGCTGGGCGCGGGTCCAGTCGGTCACGGTGACCGGCGGGAAGTCGGCCCCGTAGGGCTCGCCGGATGCGGGATCGATCGAGGCCGGTCCCGTCGAGCCGTAACACGAACCGGGGACGTTCACGCAGATCACGAAATACTCGGTCGTGTCGATCGCCTTGCCAGGTCCCACGATCGCGTCCCACCACGCGCGGGCCTGGCCCGCCGCGTCCCCGCTGCCGGCCGCATCCCCGCTGCCGGCCGCATCCCCGCTGGCGCTCCCCGATCGTGGGCTCGACTCGCTTTCCCGTGGGCCGCTGGCGACGTGGGCGCTGCCGGTGAGTGCGTGACAGACGAGGACCGCGTTGTCGCCGGTGAACTCGCCGTAGGTCTCGTAGGCGAGTTCCAGATCCGAGAGGGATTCGCCGCACTCGAACTCGAACGCGCCGATCGACCGGGTGTCGCGCGTCGCACGGGTCATGCGATCGCCCCATCGAGATCCGCCACGATGTCCGCCTCGTCCTCGATGCCCACGGAGAGCCGGACGAGATCGGGCGTCACGCCCGAGGCGCGCTGCTGTTCGGCCGAGAGCTGGGCGTGGGTGGTGCTCGCGGGATGGATCACCAGCGTCTTCGCGTCGCCGACGTTCGCGAGGAAGCTCGCGAGGTCGGTATCCTCACAGAGCCGTTTGCCGGCCTCGTAGCCCCCTTCCAGCCCGAACGCGATCATTCCACCGAACCCACCGTCGAGGTACTCGCTGGCGGCATCGTGAGTCTCGTGATCGTCGAGGCCGGGGTAGGCGACCCACGAGACCTCGTCGTGGTCCGCGAGGAACGCCGCGACGCCGTGGGCGTTCGCGGAGTGACGTTCCATTCTGAGATCCAGGGTTTCGAGCCCCTGGAGCGTGACCCACGCGTCGAACGGCGATTGTTGGTCGCCGAGGCTCCGGATCGCGCGCTGGCGGGCGGCCGCGGTGAACGCGCGGTCGCCGAACTGCTCGGCGAAATTCAGGCCGTGGAACGCGGGGTTGTCGCCAGCGATCTCGGGGTACTTCTCTGGATACTCGCCCCACGGGAACGAGCCGCCGTCGATCAGCGCACCGCCGATCGTCGTGCCCGAGCCGTGGATCCACTTCGTGGTCGACTCCCAGACGAGATCCGCGCCGTGTTCGAGGGGACGACACAGCGCGGGCGTGGCGAAGGTGTTGTCGACGAACAGCGGGACATCGTTGTCGTGCGCGACATCGGCGACGGCTTCGAGGTCGGGCGTCACCAGCGAGGGGTTGCCGATGGTTTCACAGTGGACGTACGCGGTGTTTTCGTCGATCGCTTCGTCGTACGCCGCGGGATCGAGCGTGTCGACGAACCGCGCCTCGATCCCGCGGCGCGCGGCGGTGTGGCTGAGGTAGGCGTGGGTGCCGCCGTAGATCGAGGCGGCGCTCACCACGTTGTCGCCCGCCTCACAGAGCAGGAAGGTCGCGGCGTCGAGCGCGGCCATCCCCGATGCGGTACAGAGCGCGCCCGCCCCACCCTCCAGATCGGCGAGACGCCGTTCGAGCGTGGCCACAGTTGGGTTCGAGATCCGGGAGTAGATGTCGCCCTCCGCTTCGAGGGCGTAGAGATCCGCGGCGCGGTCGGCGTCGTCGAAGGTGTAGGAGGTGGTCTGGTAGAGCGGCGGCGCGCGCGACCCCGTTTCCGGATCCGATCCCTGGCCGGCGTGGACACAGCGTGTCCCGAAACCTCGCTGCTCGTCGCCCGGGTCGTCGGCGTCGGTCATGTACGTGGTGCATATATCTCCGGACATCTATAACCACCAGTTACGGCAAGTGTCGCCGGTCCTCGTGAGTCGAGAGTGGTTAGGAGTGACAAATGCCCGCAAGCGGAGCGATCGACGTTCCAGTACCGATGAACGATGTGTTCGACCGATGCCGGCGCAAATGAGAGACCGCAGGCCACAGCCTCCCCAGCCGATTCCTTCGCTCGCTACGCTCGCTCAGTCATCCCTCGCACGAGTCGCGCGCGAAGCGCGCTCCCGCGCGCCACCGCCCACGGCACCAAGCAGATCGTCGACCGGCAGTCTGAGATGGTTGTGAAAGCACGAGCGGAAAAGTGGTGCGACCGTGTGGGCTCCGTCGTTCGAACGCCGCGTCAGTTACCGAACGGGTCCGCGAAGTCGTTCCGGATGAAGTACCGAACGAAGTTTCCGTAGGTTCGATCGCCGGGGTGATCGGCGACCTGCTCGTAGCGGATCGCGCCATCGGTGTCGACGACGTAGGTGCCGGCGACACCGGTGAGGCCGTGGCTCGTCTCCTGGGTGCCGCTGTACTGCTCGGCGACCTCGCCCTCGGGGTCCGCGAGCAGCTGGAAGTCGAGGTCGAACCGATCGCGCATCTCGACGAGCTTCGGAAGCTCGCTGGTCACGACGGGCAACACGGTCACGTCGTCGTGGAACCAGAGGTCGTAGGAAACATCGCTGAACGTCTGGAGCTGCTCGGCGCAGAAACTACACCAGTGGCCGCGGTTGACGAGGATCACGGTCGGGCCGGATTCGAGCGTGTCCGAGAGCGTGACGTCGCCACCGGCGGTGCTTTGGGCCGTGAAGTCGGGTGCCTGGGTCGTGTCCTGGCTCACACCGGACGGAGGGACGGGAGGCTGATAACTTCCCGGCCGGTCCTGCGGGGCGAGCGCACGACCCGACCGGGAACGGGACTTGCCCCTGCCAACCACAACCCTATTCGTCGGGGGCTCCGGAGTACGAACCGATCCAAATGTCCGACGACGATGCCGAGAAAGCGATCGAACGCGGGCTCGCGGCGTACTTCGCGAGCGACGTGCTCGAAGACGTGATGGAAGCCCTCGACATCGAGGCGCTGGCCGAGGGCGCAGCGTTCGACGACGCCGTGGAGTACGAACGCCTCGGCCGAACGCTCGGTAAACTCATCGGCCGGGCGGCCGCGAAGGGCGTGAACAACTCCGGACTGCTCGGCCGGATCGTGACCGAGACCGCCGGCAGCGAGGTCGGCGGGCGGGCCGGCGAAGCGGCCGCGGTGGCGCTGGTCGAACACGGCGACGTCGCGGGGACCGTCGAACAGATCCAGGGACTGCTCGCCGCCGGTGATTTCGACGAACTCGCCGAGGGGATCGAAACGCTCGTCGAGGATTCGGGGTTCGAGGAAGCCGACGCCGGACCGTCGGCCGAGACCGACTGGACCGAGATCGAGGTCGAGGACCGCGAGGAGTAGTCAGCAATCAAGGGATCGTTCGTCGGTAGCTTCGGCTTCTCGTGGCCGTAGTGTCGGTGGGTCGTCAGTCGAGTTCCGCGCGCGCAGCGTCGAGTCCCGCTTCGAGATCGACGTCGACGCCGACGTCGGTGAACGCTTCGCCCACCGTTCGAACCCCGCGAAGCACCTGATCCTCGGCGAGATGGCCCATGTTGCTCACCCGGAAGATCTCGCCGCCGAGGTGGGCCTGGCCGCCGCTGATCGAGACGTTGCGCTCGTCGACCGCGGCGAAGAACTCCTCGGGGTTCTCGCGAACCGAGTCGGGCAACGAGATCGCCGTCACGGTGTTCGAGTGGGTACTCGCGTCGTCGAGCGTGGGAAAGCCGTCGAGTCCCATCTCGCCGAACCCCGCCCGGAAGGCGGCCGACTGCCGGCGGTGGCGCTCGATCCGGGTCTCCATTCCCTCCGACTCGATCTCCTCGACCGCGACCGCGAGCGCGCGAAAGAGCGGAAGGGCGCTCGTGAAAGGTGTCTGGTGGTCCTCGGCCTTTCGGAGATGCCAGTCGAGGTCGGCGTAGAAGGGTGCGCGCTCGCCGTCGAGGTGTTCGACCGCACGATCGGTCACGTACATCGCGCTGATCCCCGGGGGCGCGGCGAGCGCCTTCTGGGAGTCCGTGATGGCGACGTC
The DNA here is from genome assembly GCF_000334895.1 of Halococcus agarilyticus. Classification (NCBI taxonomy): domain Archaea; kingdom Methanobacteriati; phylum Methanobacteriota; class Halobacteria; order Halobacteriales; family Halococcaceae; genus Halococcus; species Halococcus agarilyticus. The sequence continues at coordinate 46,529 of NZ_BAFM01000011.1, forward strand.
CACGTTCCAGTCGTCGATCCGGAAGACGTCCCCGCCGATCGAGGTCACGCCGTCGACGACGAATCTGGCGTCGTGGGCGGCGGCGATCTCACCCACCTCGGGAACGGGGTTCAGGATGCCAGTCGAGGTCTCGTTGTGGACCATCGTCACGAGGTCGGTGTCGTCGGTGACGGCCTCGGCCACAGTTTGGGAATCGAGCGAATCGCCCCACTCGACCTCGATTCGCGTGACCGACGCGTAGCGTGCGGCGATCCGTGCAAAGCGCCGACCGAACTTGCCGTTGACGAGCGCGACCACTTCATCACCCTCACCGACGAGGTTGGCGACGGCGGCCTCCATCCCCATCGTCGCCGTCCCGTTGAGCACGAGACTGGTCCCGCCAGCGCTGGTCGACTGTTCCTGTGGCGTCGAGCGTTCGAAGACGTAATCGAGTCCGTCCTGTGCGCGCTCGTACACTGCCTCGAAGTCGGCCGAGCGGTGTGAGACCATCGGCGCGTCCATCGCCTCGCGGACCCTCCTCGTCACGGGCACCGGCCCGGGGTTGAGCAGCAGGAACTCGTCGTCGCTCATACCGGGGCGTTCGTCGCGGCTCACATAAACGTCGCCGGTATCGCTCCATCTTGCCGTCGGCAGTGTTCGGATGGACGATACGAGCGAAAAGCCAGGAAAGAGCTAACTATTCGGCCCAGTGATCGTCAGACATGAATCGCCTCTCACAGGTACTGCTCCTCGTCGCAGGGAGTTTCACGACGGCACTGTTGATCGCGGTGTATCTGGAATCGCAAGTCGCTGCCGTGGTCACGTGGTGGTTCTTCTTCGCTCTCGTTGCAGTGAGCCTGATCCGGCTCGCCGTGTTCGCGTCGCGAGCGATTCGAAGTCGCCGCTCCGACGGTTCGCGTTCGGGGAGCAGCACGTTCGAACGCGACGGAGACTCTCCAGCGAGTTCGAACCACGACGGACTTGCGACGCTCCGAGAGCGCTACACACGTGGGGAGCTCACCGACGAGCAGTTCGAACGGAAACTCGATCGTCTCCTGTGGACCGATACACCCGAAAACGCCGCCGAGTGGCGAGATGCAGCCCGCGAGCGAAGCGGCGAAACGGCGTCGGAGTGAGTTCGCCGAGCGAGAGAGCGGGATCGACGGTCGAACGGCTCAGGTGACCAACGACGTCACCCTCGACTGCGGCAAGGCGAACGGCCTAAGCGGAGCGCGGGGGAACCCGACACAATGGCAGCCCCGGATGCCGCGGATTCGGTCACCGACAACCCCTACATCGAGGACCCCGACACGGAGTTCGCGCCGGTCGAAGAACTGAACGAGGAGCGGGCGCGCGAGCAAGCCGAACAGCTCCGTGGGGCACTCCACTACCACGACCACCGCTACTACGTCGAGAGCGATCCCGTCGTCGGCGATCGGACCTACGACGCGCTGTTCTCCCGGTTGGAGGCGCTCGAAGACGCCTTCGATCTCCCGACCGAGAACAGTCCCACGCGGCGGGTCGGCGGCGAGCCGCTCGACGAGCTCCGTACTGTGGAACACGTCGCGCCGATGCTCTCGATCGATTCGAGTGGTGATCCCGGCGAAGTTCGGGAGTTCGACGAGCGGGTTCGGCGTGAACTCGCTCGGGGTGGTGGGGGCCAGCGCTCGCTCGCCGATTTCGACAGCGAGGACAACTCCGCCGACGTCGCGGTCGAATACGTCTGCGAGCCGAAGTTCGACGGACTCTCGATCGAGGTCGTGTACGAGAACGGCGTCTACGAGCGCGCCGCGACCAGGGGCGACGGGTACGAGGGCGACGACGTGACCGCGAACGTCCGCACGATCGGATCGGTGCCACAGCGTCTCCGGGGCGACCACCCCGACTACCTGGCCGTGCGCGGCGAGATCTACATGCCGCGTGAGGCGTTCACCGCCCACAACCGCGAGCGAGTCGAGCGCGGCGACGATCCCTTCGCGAACCCCCGAAACGCCGCCGCCGGGACGCTCCGCCAGCTCGATCCGAAGATCACGGCCGAACGCCCGCTCGCGTGTTTCTTCTTCGGGGTTCTCGATGCGAGCTACGCGTTCGAGAGTCATGGGGAGCAGTACGCGAAGCTCTCCGAGTGGGGGCTCCGGGTCACCGATCGCGTCGCGGTCGTCGACGGCATCGAGGCCGCCATCGACTACCGCGATCGGTTGGGTGAAGACCGTGAGAACCTCGACTACGAGATCGACGGGACCGTGTTCTCGGTCGACGACCTCGCGGCCTGCGAGCGCCTCGGGACGACATCGCGCGCACCGCGGTGGGCGTACGCCTACAAGTTCCCCGCACGCTCCGAAACGACGCACATCACCGACATCACGGTACAGATCGGGCGCACGGGGCGCGCAACGCCGGTCGCGCTGCTCGAACCAGTCGAAGTCGGCGGCGTCGAGGTCTCGCGTGCGACCCTCCACAACCCGGGCGAGCTCGCGGAACTCGGCGTGAACGTCGGCGACGAGGTGCGCCTCAAGCGCGCCGGCGACGTGATCCCCTACGTCACGGAGGTCGTCGACGACGGTGGCGAGGGAACCTTCGAATTCCCCGACCGGTGCCCGATCTGTGACAGCCCGATCGAGCGTGACGGCCCACTCGCGTTCTGTACCGGCGGTGTGTCCTGTCCCGCCCAGCTCCAGCGTGCGGTCGAGCACTACGCCAGCCGCGAGGGGCTCGACATCGAAGGGCTCGGCGAGGAGCGCGTCGAACAGCTCATCGACGCCGGGCTCGTCGAGTCGCTGCCGGATCTCTACGACCTTCGGAAAGCGGACCTCGCCGCACTCGACGGCTGGGGCGAGAAGAGTGCGGCGAACCTCCACGACGAACTCGAACGCTCGAAGGAACCCGCACTCGCCGACTTCCTCACCGCGCTCGGCGTGCCCGAGGTGGGATCGACGACGGCGACCGCCCTGGCCCGCGAGTTCGGCGATCTCGACGCCCTGATGGATGCGGAAGAGGAAGGGCTTCGTGAGGTTCCGGACGTCGGCCCCCGGGTCGCGAGCGAGATCCGCGAGTTCTTCGCGAACGAACGCAACCGTCAGACGATCGCGGCGCTGCGCGAGCGCGGGGTCGAGCCCGAAGCGCTCGAGCGCGAGGCGGGCGACGAGCTCGCCGGGCTGACCTTTGTGTTCACGGGTGGACTCTCGAACGCCACCCGCGAGGAGGCCACCGCACACGTCGAGCGCCACGGCGCGCGGAGCACGGGCAGCGTCTCCGGCAATACGGACTACCTCGTGATCGGCGACGATCCGGGCCAGCGAAAGCGCGACGACGCCGACGCGGCGGACGTCCCCGAACTCACCGAAGCCGAGTTCGAGGCGCTGCTCGCCGAGCGGGACGCCGAACGCTAACGACCCGATGCCGAAGGGATGGGCGGGCGAACGATCGCCACTCCTGACGACCGATCCGCGAACGACGAGACGATCCCGCGTGACCCCGGTCGGCGCGTCGACCCCGGCGGATTCGCCCGATTTTACTGGAGTAGTGCGCCATTACAGTCAACGGTCCCATAGTTTCTACGGTGAAACAGTCGCGTCCCCGACGGTCCGTCGGGCGATTCCGTCGATGAGTGAACATCGATCGGTCGGTCCGGACGGGCGTGGGTCGCGACGCGGATTCGGCCGCGACGCGCTCGGCATCGGAAACGGAGAGTACGCCGATCGCTCCGCCGAACGCGAGGGGGTCGCTGGAGATCCGTGAGCGTTTCGCCCCGGTCCGGAACGAACCGGACGGCTCGGCAGTGGTCGTCCCGGGCGTCGGTCGCGGCACCAGCCAGGTGGCTGTTCACCATTCGCATGAAACTGTCGTGAAACGACGGACGCCGGGCGTGATTTCGGACAGTTCCATCGTCGGAGCCGGTTTTCGATCCGTAACGGTGCGGAACAGTCCGCAACGGCTGGGGCGCTTTATTCCCCTCCGGTGTGTCCGTATCGAGCGCAGAACCATGACAAGCAAACTCAGCGCGCTCGGGACACGGCTCCCGTCGAAGCGCGTTCTGGCGGTCGGACTCGTCGCCGCAATGCTACTGTTCGCCGGCTGCATGGGCGGCGGTGGCAGCGGTGACAACGGAACGAACGCGACGGAGACTGAGGCGGGCGCGGCCGAGGAGACGACCGCGATGGAGGAAGAGACCACCGCGATGGAAGAGGAAACCACCGCGATGGAAGAAGAGACCACCGAGATGGAGGGTACCGAGATGGAGGAGACAACTGAAATGGAAGGTACCGAGATGGAAGAGACCACCATGATGGGCAACATGTCCGAGACCACCGAGATGGGCAACATGTCCGAGACCACCATGATGGGCAACATGTCCGAGACCACCGAGATGATGGGCAACATGACGACGACGTCGGAAGCCTGATCGCTCGGTACTCCGACTTCCCGAAACGGTCGAGCGCGTGCCGCCACCGCGGTGCGCGTTTTCTTTTTTCGACTGCGTAGCGCCGGCTGTCGGCACTCGTCGTCGGCCGACGAAGTCCGCGTCCGGATCGGAAGCGAGGCGCGGAGGACGCAAAGAGTAATACCGGGCGCGCGACGAGAAGTGACGAGGAATGAGCGATCGAGCGCTCGCGGTGGCGGGTGTGCTCTGCGTGCTGGTGCTCGTGGGCACCGGCGTCCCGGTCGGTGGACAAGCGACGCCTGGCGGCGGAGTCATCGACGTGACCGTTGCCGGTGGCGGCGTCGTCACCGACACGGACACCGGCAACGGGTCGACGTACGTCTGGCAGGACGAGCCGATCGACGTGAGCGCAACCTTTCGGGACGCCCGCGAGTTCACGAACTACTGCGTCTGGCTCGGCTACGAGCGAGAGGACGCGTCGCCGCAGGAACTCGTCGAGAAGTGCGATCCGAAGGCGCTCTCGGAGGGGACGAACGGCACGAGCGAGTTCACCAACGTCACGTGGCCCTCGAACGTCTCCGGCGAGCAGGATCTCGTGGTCGAGGTGCAGGGGCTCTCGGGCGAGTTCAACGCGACGCTGCTCGATCGGGAGACGGTCCCAGTGACAGTCATCACGCGGTCGGGCGACATCGACGGGGACGGGCTCTCGAACGCCCGGGAGGCCGAGAACGGGTACAACCTCTCGAACGCCGACATGGACGGTGACGGGCTGAACGACGGCCCGGAGGTGAATCGGTACGAGTCGAACCCACAGAACCCCGACACCGACGGCGACGGCGTCCGCGACGGCGAGGAGATCGAGATCGGGATCGACCCCTCGACGGCCGACACCGACGGCGACGGGCTGAGCGACGGCACCGAGGTGAACCTCCTCCGCACCGACCCGGACAGCCGGTGGACACCGGTCTGGCTCGCCGGGCTCGTCGTTCTCGTCGGTGGGACGATCGTCGTCGGCGGCACGCGTTTCCGTGGCTGGTGGCGCGAGCGCGGCGACGGGGCGGTCGCGGGGAGCGGGGGCTCATCGTCCCAGGACGAAGTCGAAGACGTCGCTGTCGACGGATCGGAACCGGCCGGCGGGCCGGAGCGGGTCGACGAGCCACCGGAGCCGCTGACCGACGAGGACCGAGTCGAGGCGCTCCTCCGCGAGCACGGCGGTCGGATGAAGCAGTCGCGGATCGTCGAGGACACCGACTGGTCGAAGGCGAAGGTCAGCCGGCTACTTTCCTCGATGAACGACGAGGGCACCGTCGAGAAGCTCTCGATCGGGCGGGAGAACATCGTGAGCCTCGACGGCCACGGACCCGAGGCCGCACGCTCCCCACACGAGGAGCCCCCCCAGGAGGAGAACGCGTCAGACTGAAGCGCGTCACGCTCCTCTAACTACCCGATGAACCGGGCGAGCGTCCGCGAACGGGCGAACGACCTCCCGCGCGAGCCGGGCGTCTACCAGTTCCGCGACGACGACGCGACGCTCTACGTGGGGAAGGCCGTCGACCTCCGGGATCGGGTGCGGTCGTACGCCGATCCGCGCTCGCGCCGGATCGCACGGATGGTCGAGCGGAGCGTCGCAATCGAGCCGACGGTGACCGACACCGAGACCCAGGCGCTCCTTCTGGAGGCGAACCTGATCAAGCGCCACAGCCCCCGGTACAACGTCCGGCTGAAGGACGACAAGTCCTACCCCCTCGTGCAGCTCACCGACCACGGGTTCCCCCGGATCGAGATCACCCGCGATCCCGATCCCGGCGCGACGGCGTTCGGTCCGTACACCGAGCGCAGCCGGGTCGAGACGGTCGTGAAGGCGCTTCGGGAGACGTACGGGGTTCGGGGCTGTTCGGACCACAAGTTCGCGGGGCGCGATCGGCCGTGTCTCGATCACGATCTCGGACTGTGCACCGCGCCGTGTACCGGCGAGATCAGTGGGGAAGAGTACATCGGGGACGTCGAATCCGTCGAGCGCTTTTTCGAGGGGAGTACGGGGATCCTCGCCGACCCCCTCCGAGGAGAGATGGAGCGGGCGACCGAGGCACGGAACTTCGAGCGGGCCGCGAACGTGCGCGACCGGCTCGCCGTCGTCGAAACGTTCCACGAGGGCGGGGGCAGGGCGGTCACGTCGGGCACCGACGAGCGGCGGGTCGACGTGCTCGGCGCAGTCGTCGAGAGCGAGCGCGCGACCGTCGCGCGCCTCCACAGCGAGGACGGCCAACTCGTCGAGCGCGACCGCCACACGCTCTCGGTGCCGGACGAGGACGGCACGGACGGCACGGGCATGGGAAGCGTGCTCGCGGCGTTCGTCGTCCAGTACTACGCCGAGCGAACGCTCCCCGACGCCCTCCTGCTCCCCGAGCGACTCGACGACGACGAGATCGACGCGTGGCTCGACAGTGAGGGGGTCGCGGTGCGCGTGCCGGGCGCGGGCCGGGAGGCGACCCTCGTCGAGCTCGCGCTCAAGAACGCCCGCCGCGGACGTGGACGGGCGGACGGAACCCGCGCGCTCGCCGACGCGCTCGGCCTCAGTAGCGCGAACCGGATCGAGGGGTTCGACGTGAGCCACGCCCAGGGCCGGGCCGCCGTCGGCAGCGACGTCACCTTCGTCGGCGGCGGCCCCGAGAAGTCCGAGTACCGACGGAAGAAACTCGACGACACAAACGACGACTACGCCAACATGCGGTCGCTGATCGCGTGGCGCGCGCGCCGGGCGGTCGAGGGCCGGGACGACCGGCCCGATCCCGACCTCCTGCTCATCGACGGTGGCGAGGGACAGCTGAACGCGGCGCGGGACGCCCTCTCCGCGGTCGGCTGGGACGTGCCGGCGGTCGGGCTGGCGAAGGCCGAAGAGCGCGTCGTCACCGCCGACGGGACGTTCGAGTGGCCCGACGACGCGCCCGAGCGTCGCCTGCTCCAGCGGGTGCGCGACGAGGCCCACCGGTTCGCGGTCCAGTACCACCAGACCGTCCGCGACGAGGTCTCGACCGTGCTCGACGACGTGCCGGGGATCGGGCCGCAGACGAGACGACGCTTGCTCCGGCGGTTCGGCAGCGTCGACGGGGTGCGCGCGGCCTCGCCCGGCGAACTTCGGTCGGTGTCCGGCGTGGGCGAGAAGACCGCCGAGACGATCCGCGCGCGACTCTGAAGGGAGGGTGTCGGTCCGCCGGGGACAGTCCAGTAGGCCGAGGGTATAACTCGCTGCGCCACGACGAGCTACGGGATGAGTGAACAGGACTCGGAGGCCGAGTACGAGGGCGTGATGCCCGAGGGCGAGGAGGAGTTCGCCGAGGAACACCAGCGGATCGCAGTCGACTTCGACAAGACGCTGACCGCGGGCGAGGAGAGCTACATCACCGAGGACCCCGAGGAACCGAACGAGGAGATGGTCGAGTGGGTGAACTACCAGTACCGCCAGGGCCACAGCATCATCGTCTGGACCGCCAGGCCGTGGGAGGCCGCCCAGGAGACCGTCGCCCGGCTGACCGAGTGGGGCGTCGACTGGCACGGCCTCCGGATGGAGAAGGGCCACGCCGACGTCTACGTCGACGACAAGGGATCGACGCCGAGCGAGCAGCTCCTGGAGGCGGGGTTCGACGGTGACGGCGAGGTCGACTCCGGCGAGGGCAAGATCGACAAGGACAAGGACGGCGATCCGAACGACGCCGGCAGCGTATAGCGACCATCCGGGTCGTCGACACGACGATAACGGACGCGATACGACCTCTTGGTGTCCGATATGAGAACCGGAAACGAGTGGTATCTCGGCGTAGCTATCGGTTCGCTCCTCGTGTTCGCCGTCTCGGCGGGAGTCACCGCGCTCGCGATGTACGCCGTGCTGTCGATCGCCACCCCGTTCGTTGCGATCGCTACGACCGCCGCCGTGGTCTCCCTCTATGGGTTTTATCGATGCAGTAGGGAGTTCGTCGCGTCATACGGTTCGGGCCGGCGGGCGACCGGGTGATCCCGAAGCTCTGTCGAGTCGACCAACATCGAGGGGATCACACGAAAGCGCAAGCCGCGATCAGCCGGCGCGGTTCTCGCGGTGTGTCCGACGCTGGTCGAGTGCGTGCTCGCGGCGATCGCGCTGTTCGTCGGTCGGGCAGACGAGTTCGGGGACTCGTCGGCTGTCGTGTGCGCCGTCGACGGCGACGAACGTGAAAAACGAGGTCGTGGTCTCGCGAACCGCGCCGGTCGCTGGGCGTTCGGCGATGACGGCGACCTTTACACCCACGCTCGTCCGGCCCGCCTCGAAGACGTACCCCGAGAGCGTGACGATATCGCCCTGTTCGATCGGCGCGAGGAACTCGACACCCTCCATCGCGGCGGTGACGGTCAGTCCGCCCGAGAACCGCCGGGAGGCGATCGCGCCACAGACGTCCATCCAGTGGAGCACCCGACCGCCGAGCGCCTGCCCGAGGTTGTTCGTTCCGTTGGGCAGCAAGATCTCGCTCATTTCGGTGTACGAGTCGGCCAGGGTCGCCGTGCCAGCGTTCCCGGCAGTTGTGGGGTCCACAGTCGTTCGATCGGCAGTAGCGTCGAATTCGGTCATCACCACTCCAGCGAGCCGCCAGTGCGGTACTCCGTGACCTGGGTCTCGAAGAAGTTCTTCTCCTTGTTCAGGTCCGCAGCCTCCGAGAGCCACGGGAACGGGTTGTCGGCGTCGTACTCGGGGGCGAGGTCGAGCTGGCGCAGCCGTCGGTCGGCGACGTACTCGACGTACTCCGCGAACTGGTCGGGCCCCATCCCCAGGATCTCGTCGGGACAGGCCTCGCGGGCGTAGCGGCGTTCGAGCTCCACCGCACGGGTGACGAGATCGCGCACCTCCTCGCCGAACGCGTCGGTCCACGCGCCGGTTTCGGTCCGAACAGTGTCGATGAGGTCGACGCCGAACCCGAGATGCAGCGACTCGTCGCGCATGATGTACTCGAACTGCTGGCCGACGCCGGTCATCTTGCCCTGGCGCTTCAGCCCGAGCATCATCGCGAAGCCCGCGTAGAAGAAGATCCCCTCCATGATGACGTAAAAACCGATCAGATCACGGAGGAACGCCCGAACGTCCTCCTGACTCCGGATCTCGAAGTCGTCGCGGTCGATCACTCTGGTGAGATCGACCACGAACTCGTCTTTCGCCTCGATGGCGGGGATCCGGTCGTACATCCCGTAGAGATGCTCCGGCTCGAAGCCCAGACTGTCACAGCAGTAGATGAACGTGTCGGTGTGGACGGCCTCCTCGTAGGCCTGGCGGAGGAGATACTGGCGACATTCGGGGGCGGTCACGTGGTCGTACACCGCGAGCACGATGTTGTTCGCAGTCAGCGACTCCGCGGTCGAGAAGAACCCGAGGTTCCACTCGACGAGCCGACGCTCGGCGTCGGTCAGGTCGCCCTCCGACCACTGACGGACGTCCTCGCCCATCGGGATCTCCTCGGGTGTCCAGTTGTTCGCCACGCCGTCGCGGTAGTACTCGCGCGCCCACTCGTAGTCGATCGGCAGGATCTTGTTCGGATCGTGGCCGTCGGCATCGGTGGTGTACGTGATCGGCATTACTGGCAGGCCTCACAGGTCGGGTCCTCGACCGACGGAAGATCGTTTTCGGTGTTGTCGGTGCTTTCACTCTCGACGTCACGGGTCTGGGTCCGGCCGTACTCCGCCATGTCGATCGTGGACTTCTCGAACTGGCTCGCACCGAGCGTCCGAAGGTAGTAGGTAGTCTTGAGACCGAGTTCCCACGCCGTCCGATACACGTCGTCGAGCAGCGACCCATCCGTGGAGGGGAAGAAGACGTTGACCGACTGGCTCTGGTCGAGCCAAACTCCCCTGCGGGCGGCGAGCCTGAGCTGGTGGCGTGGGTCGATCTCGAACGCGCCGCGATGGCGTTCGCGGACCGCTTCGGGGATCTCGGTGATCTCCTGGATCGAGCCGTCGTGGTACTTGATCCGGTCGAGCATCTCGTCGTCCCAGAGGTCGCGCTCGTCGAGATCGGCGACGAGGTGGTCGTTGACGACGGTGAACTCGCCGCTCATGTTCGACTTGACGTAGAGGTTGGCGTAGAGCGGCTCGATCGAGGGCGTGGTGCCCGCGATGGTCGAGATCGTCGCCGTGGGCGCGATCGCCATCGTGTTCGAGTTCCGCATCCCGTGATTTCGGACGTGTTCGCGGACTCCCTCCCAGTCGAGGCGTTCGTTCACCTCGACCGGGATCTCGCGGTCGCGTTCGGCTTCGAGCAGCGAGACGGTGTCCTGGGGGAAGACGTCGCGGTCCCACTTCGAGCCCGCGTAGGAGTCGTAGGTGCCGCGCTCTCTCGCCAGGCGCGAGGAGTTGAGGATGGCGTGATAGGAGTGGAACTCGGCGATGCGGTCGGCGAAGTCGACGGCATCCTCGCTCGCCATCGAGATATCCTGTTCGAGCAGCGCCTCGTGAAAGCCCATCATCCCGAGGCCCACCGGTCTGTGGCGGGTGTTCGAACGCTCGGCGCGGTCGGTGGGATAGAAGTTCAGGTCCACCACGTTGTCGAGCATCCGCATCGCGGTCTCGATGGTGTCGGCGAGGCGCTCGCGATCGATCCCCTCGATGGCTCCACTGTCCGCGGCTCCGTCGTCGCCCGGCGTTTCGTCACTATCCGCGTCCGTGACGTGGCGCGCGAGATTTACCGAGCCGAGGTTGCAGACCGCCGTCTCCTCCTCGGAGGTGTTGAGCGTGATCTCGGTACACAGGTTCGAGGAATTGATGACACCCGCGTGGTCCTGGGGCGAGCGCACGTTGCAGGCGTCCTTGAACGTGAGCCACGGATGGCCGGTCTCGAACAGCCGGGTGAGCATCGTCCGCCAGAGGGAAGCGGCGTCGCGGCGCTCGTACTGATCGATCTCACCTGCGTCGGCCTGGCGCTCGTACTCCCGATATCGCCGTTCGAACTCCTCGCCGTAGGTTTCGTGAAGGTCAGGTGTCTCGTCGGGCGAGAACAGCGTCCACTGCCCGTCGTTCTGGACGCGTTTCATGAACAGGTCGGGCACCCACGCCGCAGTGTTCATCTCGTGAGTCCGTCGGCGCTCGTCGCCGGTGTTGCGCTTCAGATCGAGGAAAGCGGGGAAATCGAGATGCCACGGTTCGAGGTACGCACACGCGGCCCCGCGGCGCTTGCCGGACCGGTTGATCGCCGCGGTCACGTCGTTCGAGATGTTGAGGAACGGCACTGTGCCTGTCGACTCGACGCCCGTCGACTCGATGCGTGCGCCCGCCGCCCGGACGTTGGTCCAGTCGTTACCCAGCCCGCCCGACCACTTCGAGAGCTTCGCGTGGGCCTTGTAGGAGTCGAAGATCCCCTCCAAGTCGTCCGGGACGGTCGTGAGATAACACGAGGAGAGCTGTGGGTGGGTCGTGCCGGCGTGGAACAGCGTCGGCGTCGAGAAGACGAACCTGAGGGTGGAGAGCGCGTCGTAGAACTCCTTCGCCCGCGCGAGACGCTCGTCCTCGGGCTCACGGAGTGCGATCCCCATCGCGACCCGCATCCAGAACGTCTGGGGGAGTTCGATCGAGTCGTCGTCCACAGTGAGGAAGTACCGCTGGGCGAGCGTCGTCATCGCCATGTGTTCGAGTCGGCCGTCGCGCGCGGGTTCGAGGGAGTCGGCGAGTGCGGCGAGGTCGTACTCGGCCATCCGCTCGTCGAGAAGCTCGGCCTCGACGCCGCGCTCGATTCCCGCACGGAACGCCTCACGGTAGCCCGCGGCGGGAATTCCGTCGGCACCTGGTTCCTCGTCGGTGACCTCGCGGTAGTGCTGGTGGCGGAACACCGCGGCAGCGAGGCGCTTGTACGCCGGATCGCGCTCGACGCGGGCGGTCAGCACCCCGACGAGTGCCTCCCGGGCCTCCGCCCCGGTCGCGCCCGCGTAGAGGTCGCGCTCGGTCGCGGCGACGATCTCCGCGGCGGTGTCGTCGGTGAGCAGTGCTTCGTCGTCGGGTCGCGCTCGATCGAGCGCCCGACGAACGACGGTCGTGACGGCCGCTGCGTTCTCGGTCATGGGGTTGGTGTCGGTCGGGACATGGTTGTGACTGCCTGGCGGTCGCGCTGCCGGCGATCCTCGCGTGACGGGATCGCGTCTGTCCGCATCCGGGACCCGACCTCGAATAAAGCTTTCCAATGGTGCTTTCAGTAGGACAAGTAGACTTGCTGTGCGTGGGCGGCTTCAGTTCACGCTCGGTTTCGCGGCGGCACACCCCGGAACCGGCGTTCGACCGTGTACGTGTCGTCCACGACCTCCCGAACAGTTATGCCACGAACGTACGAACCGGTCGACATGAATCGGGTCCGTGCGTGGCTCCTCTCGACAGCGGTCGGGGTCGCCGTCGGTGGCGGGACGTTCGCGTGGCTCGTCAGCGATCCGTCGCTCGCCATCGCACTCGGGGTCGTCTACGCCGTCGGGACGCGACTCGCTATCGAATTTACCTCTACGCTCCCGGGGGGTACGGGGAGACTCGACTGGCAGCAGACTCGCTGGCAGGCAGCGTTCATCGCGGTCATGGTGCACGTCGCAATTTTTAGCGCGAACACCGTACTCTTTGACTCGTTCGGAGTGAGCGTGGCACTCAATCTGCTCGTGTTCGGTGTCGGCTCGACGGGGTTGTTCTTCGGGATCGCGATGGCGCGCGAACAGGCTGTCACGGACGAATCGGCTGGCGAGGCGGGGACTCCGAAGGGAATCGGACGCGACAGCACCGCCGATACGGCCGGCGAAAACGCGTGAATTAAAACTCCGATTCCGGCGGCACACCCTCCTCGGGCGGCACGCCGTCTTCGGTCGCGAGGTCGAACTCCGTGCGGATTTCTCGTACTCGGTCGCGGATGTCGGCTGCGAGTTCGAATTCCAGATTCTCGGCCGCCTCGTTCATCCGGTTTTCGAGCTCTTCGATCAGCTCGGCGGCCGCGTCGGCGTCGTCGGGTTCGAGGTTCGCGGTGCCGCCGGTGTCGGTTTTCGATCCCGGCAGGTTGGTCTCGCCGACCGCCTTCTCGATCGTTCGGGGTTCGAAGCCGTGCTCGTCGTTGTACTCCTGCTGGATCTCGCGGCGGCGCTGGGTCTCGTCGATCGCCGATTGCATCGAGTCGGTCACGTCGTCGGCGTAGAGCACGACCTCGCCGGCGACGTTTCTGGCGGCCCGACCCATCGTCTGAACGAGGGTGGTTTCCGAGCGCAGGAACCCCTCCTGGTCGGCGTCGAGGATCGCCACGAGCGAGACTTCCGGGATGTCGAGGCCCTCGCGGAGGAGGTTGATCCCCACGAGCACGTCGAACTCTCCGAGTCTGAGACCGCGGACGAGCTCGTGGCGTTCGAGGGTGTCGGTCTCGTCGTGCATGTACTCGACCGCGACGCCCGACTCCTCGAGGTACTCGGTGAGATCCTCGGCCATCCGCTTGGTGAGCGTCGTCACGAGGACACGTTCGTCGCGCTCGACGCGGTCGTCGATCCGGTCGAGGAGGTCGTCGATCTGGCCGTCGACCGGCGAGATCTCGACCGCGGGATCGACGAGGTGGGTGGGGCGGACGATCTGCTCGACGATCCGATCGGAGTGCTCGCGCTCGTAGTCGCCGGGCGTCGCGCTGACGTAGAGGGTTTGTCCTGTTCGCTCCTCGAACTCGGGATACCGGAGCGGACGGTTGTCGTAGGCCGTCGGGAGGCGGAAGCCGTTCCCGACCAGCGAGTCCTTTCGGGACTTATCGCCCGCGAATTGGCCCCGAATCTGGGGCACGGTCTGGTGGGATTCGTCGAGTACGGTGAGGAAGTCCTCGGGGAAGTAATCGAGGAGCGTGGAGGGCGCGTCGCCAGGCTCGCGATCCGAGAGGTGGACGGAGTAGTTCTCGATCCCCGAGCAATACCCTGTTTCTTCGAGCATTTCGAGATCGAAGGTGGTGCGCTCCTCGATGCGCTGGGCCGCCACGAGGTCGCCCTCGCGTTCGAAGTAGGCAACGCGTTCGTCCAGCAGGTCCTCGATCTCGCCGATGGCGTTTTCGAGGCGATCCTCGGGGATCGAATAGTGTTCGGCGGGATGGATGAGCGAGGCCGGTTCCTCGCTCTTGACGTCGCCTTCGAGCGGGTCGAGCTTGGTGAGGCGATCGATCTCGTCGCCCCAGAACTCCACGCGGACGGCGTAGCGGCCGTACATCGGGAAGATCTCGACGGTATCACCCCGGACGCGGAAGGTTCCTTGGGTGAAATCGACGTCGTTGCGCTCGTAGTTCAGGTCGACGAGCCGGCCGAGCAGTTCGTCGCGATCGATGGTCTGACCGACCTCCAGCCGGAGGCTCATCTCCTCGTAGTTCGCGGGATCACCGAGACCGTAGATCGCCGACACCGAGGCGACCACGATCACGTCGTCGCGAGTGAGCAGGGAGCGGGTCGCGGAGTGGCGGAGTCGGTCGATCTCGTCGTTGATCGAGGCGTCCTTCTCGATGTACTTGTCGGTCTGCTCGACGTACGCCTCGGGCTGGTAGTAGTCGTAATAGGAGACGAAGTACTCGACGGCGTTGTCGGGGAAGAGGTTCCGGAACTCCTCGTAGAGCTGCGCTGCGAGGGTTTTGTTGTGGGCGATCACGAGGGTCGGCTTCTGGATCTCCTCGATCGTCCACGAGACGGTGTTCGTCTTGCCCGATCCCGTGACCCCGAGCAGGGTCTGTTCGTCCATCCCGCTCTCGAACCCCTCGGCGAGCCGCGCGATGGCATCGGGCTGATCCCCAGCGGGATCGAACGGCGCGTCCACCCGAAACGGGCGCTCGGAGCCGGGACGGTCGGGCTGGAGCGGGCCGGACTGGGTGTCACTCATCGGTGGGAAGGAGGGGACGGACCCACTTGACGCACTCGCTTGTGGAAGATCGCGGGCCGGTTAGCGGTTCATCGTTGGAGTATTCCGTCCGATGAGCTATCGAAACGAGAAAATCCATGGTTTCGATCGTTTGACTTGGTTTCTCGTCGGTTTGGGTTCGAAATTGGCAAATCTTAAGCCAGGACGAGGAGACGAATGAACCGATGACAGGAATCGCCGGCGGGACAGTCTCCGCAACGGCCGTCGAAGCGATGACGGGGACGCTGGAGCACGAGTCGTGGTACGAGACCGAACGCTTCGGGGGGGACGACGGCGGGCTCGGGTTCGTCCACCACGGCGACCGGGACCCGTCCGGCCACGCGAGCTGGCAGGACGGCGATCGGGCGGGGGCCATCTACGGCGTGGTGTCGAGCCAGAACGAACGCGGTCTCGACACCGGCGAGGTGATCGAGGCGGTGCTGGAACGGCCGCGGGAGGTGCTGCCCAATCTGGATGGGCCGTTCGTGATCGCGTGTTACGACGGGGCGGCCGAACGGGTCGTGCTGGCGACCGACAAGATCGGCGCACGGCCGTGTTACTACGCGACCCCCGACGACGGGGGACTGCTGTTCGGGTCGGAAGTCAAGGCCCCCTTGAGTCGGATCGACGACCCCACGGTGGACGTGGCGGCGGTGAGCGACGTCGTGATGCTCGGCCACGTCTGGGGCGAGAAGACGCTCGTGGAGGACGTTCGCGCGCTGCCGCCGTCGACCGTGCTCGAATACGAGGGCGGCGAGGTCGAACGAACTCGATACTGGACGCCCGACTTCGAGGCGGCCGAGCCAGGCGACGGCTACGTGTTCGAACTGGCGAGCCGCTACCGGGACGCGGTCACCGACATGGCGGGCACCATCGACGGCGAGACCGGGCTGTGGCTCTCCGGGGGGCTCGACAGCCGGACGATGGCCACCGAGTTGAAGCGAGCCACCGAGACGAACGGCGGTATCGACTCGATCCAGACCTACACGTACGACTCCAACCCGCCGGCGGGCGGCAACCCCGCGCTCGCCGGTCGCATCGCCGACACGCTCGACATCGCGAACGAGGAGATCACGCTCGACGGGGAGCGATTCGCCGAGGTCATCGATGCGGCGATCGACGCGACCGGCGGGATGGTACGCTGGAACACGTTCGTCAACCTCTCGGCCGTCTACAACCTCGACGGGAACGCCCCGGGCGTCGTCCTCGAAGCCGCCGGCCAGGGCGAACTCCTCGGCGAGCACATCACGCGCCATCAGTTCACCGAGTGTGAGGACGCCGCCGAGGGGCTCTACCACCGCCAGCACGCGATCCCGGAGGACACCCTCGACGACCTCATCGAGGCCGACGTCGACCCGCGAGCACCGTTCGAGCGCTCGGCACGGGAGAGCGACCAGCGGACGATGCGCCGGACGATGCTCGACGCCCACTTCCAGAACCACTACGCCCGCTTCGTCTTCGCGAGCAACCCGCTGGCGAGGCGCAAGGTCGGGACCCGGACGCCCTTTGCGAACGGTGCGTTCCTCGATCACGTCGCCGGGCTGCCGATGACCTATCGGATGGGGACGTACCCGACCACCGACGGCGGCGTGCCCTACGGTGCCAGCAAGTCGAAGCTCAGGCTGAGCCGGGCGCTGAACGCGGATCTCGCGAAGATCCCCTACGAGCGAACCCGTCTGCCGCCGGCGTACCCCTACCCCGCTCACGTCGCCGGGTTCACCCTGAACACCGGCGTCAGGCTGCTCCTCGATCAGATGACTCATGGCGGGCAGAGTCTGGGCGACGCGTGGTACCGCTCCGATCCGGACCTGCGCGAGCACGTCGACGACCTCCTGCGCGGCGCGTGCGAGCGCGAGTTCTTCAACGCAGCGAAGATCCGGGAGCTCCGGCGCGAACATCTCAGCGACGAGGAAGACAACATCATGACGATCGCGCCGATCTCGACCGTCGAGGCGTGGCTCCAGAACCACGTCGACTGAATCGAACGAGAGTCGCGGCGTCGCGGTCCGGCTGTGGAGATGCCGCGGCAGCGGTGCGGGCCTGGCGTCTCGACGATCCGAGTGAGTTGCGGCGCAAGGGAGCAGCGTTCGCCTGGCGGATGAAGGGCGAGCGAGTGAAACGAGCGAGGGCTTCGGCGGTGCTGTGCGGTTGGCGGTCGCGGAGGACACCAGCAGCCCCACCGCGAGCGAACGAGCGAACGGAGTGAGCGAGCGCAATCCCCCCGCAGTAAAAAGGTGGGTGCTAGAACTTCTGGATCGTCAGGTCGAGCGTGTCGAGATCGAGGATCGGCGCGTAGCCCACGTCGGGGTCGATGTTGACGCTCTTCTGGAAGCTCGTCTGTTCCTGCCAGCACCCGGAGTTGATCGCGAGCACGTTGTGGTATTTCCCGTAGCCGAGTTTGTGGACGTGACCAGTGTGAAAGACATCGGGGATCTCCTCCATCACGAGGTAGTCACGCTCCTCGGGTGCGAGTCGAGTGTGGCCGCCGTACTGGGGGGCGATGTGGCGCTTTTTCAGGAGCTGGTACATCGCCTTGTGAGGCTCGTCGTAGTTGGCCTTCTCCTCGGGGAGTTCGGCGATCACCTCGTCGAGGCTGACGCCGTGGTACATCAGAATCGTGACGCCCTCGATCGTGACCGTCGAGGGATTGCCCGAAAAGCGCGCGTCGTGGACGCTCATGATCTCCCGGAGCTCCTCGTCGAAGCCTGGCTGGGGTTCGGCGAGTCGGACGGCGTCGTGGTTGCCCGGGGTGAGGAGGATCTCCATATCGCCGGGGACCTCCTTCAGGCGTTCGGCGAAGGCCTCGTACTGTTCGTAGATGTCGACGATATCGAGCTCCTCGTCCTGGTCCGGGTAGACGCCCACCCCTTCGACCATGTCGCCCGCGACGAGGAGGTACTCGACCGCTGCCGCGTCCTCGGTGTGGAGCCAGTCGGCGAAGGCCGACCACGCCTCGTTGGCGAACTCTTGGCTGCCGACGTGGACGTCCGAGATCAGAGCCGCGCGGACGTGGCGGTCGGCGGTCGACGGTCGATAGGTCCGGGGGACGTCGGGGAAGTGGAGTTCGTCGACGAACAGGATCCCGCCGTCGCCCGCGAGCGTGCCCTCGACCGCGACGAGCTCGTCGAGCAGGAGTTCGTCGACGACGCTTGCGATCTCGCGGTCCTTGAGGATGAGACAGGGAAACGTGCCGGTGGTGTCTTCGAGCTCGACCAGCCAGTGGCCGTTCGCGGTCGACCGGATGTCGGCGATCATCCCGACGATCGCGGCGTCGCTCCCGCCGGCCATCGCGTCGACCGCCTCGGTCGGTCGGTGGTTGACGCGCGAGCGCAGGAGGCCGGAGAGACGTTCGTACCGGTCCCGGAAGGTGGCGACGAAGTCGGCGTACTCGCCCGTACCGGTGCTCCGGCCGGTGACGTCGCCCTGTACGTCGAGCGATCTGAGGTCCGGGTCGACCGAGCGCTCGGTAGTTCTTTCGCCGGCAGCTTCGTCTCTCCCCGACCCCTTCGTTTCGAGTGGAGAGTCGGTTCGCCTGTCGTTCTCATGGGTCGCAGTTCCACTCGAAACGGAGGGGTTTGATGGGGGTTGATCGGGCGTCTCAGCCGGTGTGGTGGCGGAATCTCCGGAACCGTCAGAATCGGTGGCAGGTGAGCCGGATCGAGTGTCGGGCGACGAACCGTCGGTGTGACCGGGAGACGAACCGGTGGCATCGGCGGTTCGGACGACGGCTGCGACGTCGTCGGCCGAGAGGGTGAGCGCCTCGTCCGGGACGGTCTCGGTCGCACGCTCGATCGCGTCTTCGAGGTCGTCCGCCCTCGCGAGCAGGGTCACGGCCTCGCGTTCGGCGTTGTACCCCCTCGTGGCGAGCTCGTTCACGACCTCGACCGGTGTCGAACGCGGCACGGGGATGGGTTTCGCGGGACGGAGCAAAAGCGTAGCGGACGGCGAGGCGTCGTCGTCGGCCGCGAGTGAGTGTGGAAGACAAGCTTGAAGCGAGCGCCCGAAGTATGGAGGACAATGGATTCCGGCGACGGCTCCGATTCGTGGTCCGAGTGGAACGGCCGGGAGACCGCCGCCGACGACGAGACCGGACGGGACGGGAGCGAACGCGCGAATGGGAGCGGAGGGGAACCGGGGCAGGGTGGACCACGGGACGGAGCATCGGATTCGAAGAGAGCGTCGGATTCGGGCGGGTCGTCGGGTTCGAATGGGCCGATCGCGCGTGCGCGATGGCTGGCGACGACCGACAACGAGGCGGTGGCGTTCGTCCGGGAGGTGGCGTCGAGTCTCGCGATCGTGGCGGCCATCGGTCTCCTCCTGTTCGCCGTTTCCGGCATCTGGCCGCCGATGGTCGCGATCGAGAGCGGGAGTATGGAGCCGAACCTCTACAGAGGTGATCTCGTGTTCGTGATGGAGGAACACCGCTTCGCCGGCGGGGCGGCCCACGCCGGGACAGGGGTGGTCAGCTACCGTGCAGGAGCGAACGCGAGCTACAGGGAGTTCAACGAGTACGGCGACGTCATCGTGTACGAACAGAACGGCGACCCGCGTGCGACGCCGATCATCCACCGTGCACGCTTCTGGGTGAACGACGGCGAGAACTGGTACGACGAGGCCAACCGGGCGTTCCTCGGCGGTGCCGACGACTGTGAGGAGCTGTCGAACTGCCCGGCCCCCCACGCCGGGTTCATCACCAAGGGCGACCACAACGGGGAGTACGATCAGATCGGCTTCGATCCCATCAGCGATCCGGTCAAGCCGTCGTGGATCACCGGCACCGCGGAGTTCCGCATCCCGTGGCTCGGCGAGATCCGGCTGCTGTTCGGGATGGTGAACGCGGGCGCGAGCGCGCTCGTCGGCACACTGAGCACGCCGGGCGGATCGGTCCTCGGCACACTCGCCGGCGTCGGGATGGTGCGGGCCGTTCGGTGATCGGAAGACCGGTGCGACGATCGAGAGAATCGGAGAATCGATCGGTGTGTCGGTGACGACGGCTCCGCGAGCTAGCTGTCGAAGCGCGCCTGGACGAACGGCTGGACGTCCTCGATGTCGCCGAGTCGCGAGTCGCTGGTGAGAACGGCCTCGGTCTCCTCGATCGGGACTGAGAGGTTCATCTCCTTGGTCCGGCCGTACCGTCCCTTCGAGACGACGACCGCGTTGACGATCCCGAGCATGTCGAGCTCGGAGATGAGGTCCGTGACACGGCGCTGCGTGAGGACGTCGGCATCGATCTCGTCGCAGAGCCGGCGGTAGATGTTGTACACCTCGCCGGTGTTGATGTTCTGTGCGCCGTTGCGTTCGAGGAGGATCACCGCGAAGAGGACGACCTTCGACTGGGTCGGGAGGGTGCGGACGACTTCGACGACTCTGTCGAGTTCGATCTTCTCCTGGGCCTGCCTGACGTGATCCTCGTCGACGCGCTCGGTCTGACCGCGTTCGGCGAGTTCGCCCGCCGTGCGGAGGAGGTCGAGCGCGCGCCTGGCGTCGCCGTGTTCCTGGGCGGCAAAGGCCGCACAGAGCGGGATGACGTCCTCCGAAAGCGCGTCGGGTTCGAAGGCGATCTCCGCGCGCGCGGCGAGGATATCCCGGAGCTGGGTCGCGTCGTAGGGCGGGAAGACGATCTCCTCCTCGCCGAGGCTCGACTTGACCCGGGGATCGAGGAACTCGGTGAACTTGAGATCGTTCGAGATTCCCATGATCGACACCCGAGAGTTGTCGAGCTCGGAGTTCATCCGCGAGAGATTGTAGAGGGTGTCGTCGCCGCTCTTCTCCACGAGCTTGTCGATCTCGTCGAGCATGATGACCACGACTCGCTCGTGGTAGTCGACCGCGTCGAAGAACGTGGAGTAGACGCGATCGGTCGGCCAGCCGGTCATCGGCACGGGTTCGAACGCGTCGAGATCGGCCTCGAGCTCCGCGATCCGCTCTTCGATCGCGGCGATCGAGTCGAACTCGGGATCGTCGGCGAGATGAACGTTCTCGTCGTCGCCGTGGTTCCCCGCGTTCCCGTCGTCTTCGATGGTTCCGGTATCTTCGACGTTCCCTGCAGTGTCGGTGCTCTCGGCGGTGCCGACGTTCTCGGCAGTGGTGTCGTCGAGGGTTGCCTGGCCCCCGGTCGCGCGCTCTTTCAGATCACGGAGGCTGGCGAGCCTGGTCTCGATGTGACGCTCGTTGGCCTCGATGAACGTGTTCGCGAGCTGGGCGAGCACACGATATTGAGTGTCGGTGACCTCGCAGTTGATGTACTCGACCTCGCAGGGCACGTCGTACTTCTGGGAGGTGGTCTCGAGCTCGTTGCTCACGAACTTCGCGCTCGCGGTCTTCCCGGTTCCAGTCTTGCCGTAGATCAGGATGTTCGAGGGGGTCTCCCCACGGAGCGCGCCGACGAGGATGGTCGCCATGTCGTTGATCTGTGCCTGGCGATGGGGGAGCTGATCGGGCGTATAGGAGGGCCGAAGGACGTCCTTGTTCTCGAAGATCGGATCGCCGCTGAGGAGATCGTCGAACAGCCCGCCCTGTGACGTGTCGTCGTCGGGTGGGTCGCTTCGCGACGACTTGTCGCGGGAGAGCGAATCCCCGGACGACGCCGATGGATCGATCTCCGGAGTCGCCTCCGGTCGTGCGGTCCCTGAATCGGTCGAGTCGCTCGGATCGTCCGGATCGTCCGGATGTTCGACACCGGCCGAACCCTCGTCGAACTCACCGAACGGGAGGTCGTCGACGGTCTCCTCGGCGTCGGTGGACGGGACGTCGTCCTCCCGGTCCGCCCCGTCGCGATCGTCCGGTGTCGAGTCGTTTCCTCCCATGATTGGTCCCCGCGTTCCACCCCTCTCTTTCGGATGGAGGATACGCCGCGCACGTCCGGATCGTGACGTATTCCATCGATAGAAGCCGTTTCGACCGGTCTGAGACGTAGCGTTGCGGTCAGCCCGGTCGCGAGTGGTCCAGCGGAACCAGTGGTGGGGAGTGCATTAGTCTTTTTGGTTCCTGGAACCGACGCCGATCGAACGATTCGGGTAACCGGGGGCACGGCGAACGGTCGCGGGTGCCGTTGTTCGACGATCGGTGGAACCCCTGTGCAGTTCCCTCGCCCCCCACCCCTTCGTTTCCACTGGAACGGGAAAGAGAGGGGGAGGGGGTGAGCGATCAGGCCGACTCAATCATGGAAAGCTTCAAGTAACACCCTTCCGAAACACACCCGAGGGGTTGAGAGAACCGCGTGGTAAAAACGGCCAGTCGACACACAACTGACTAGAAACCCACTAGAACGACGCTCTGCCGACGGTCCACTCCGGGTCGGATCGGCGTTCCACTCGAAACGAAGGGGTGGGGGTCGTCGGAACCCTTCTCCTTCTCCTTCTCCTTCTCCTTCTCCTTCTCCTTCTCTCACTTCTGCTATCAGTTCCATGCCACTCTTGATCCCGACTCCGCCAAACCCGCTCAAAAACCCATCCAAACTCGAACACTCACCGGATCGCTTCCGATCCGGGTCTTACATGTCGCCGGGTCTTGCATGTCGAATGCTGGCACGGATGGGGCCGCTTCTCGTTGCTGCTTCTCGGAACGTCGCAGTCCGCTCGGCGGTTCGACGGACGATCTATCCGAGATTGACCCAGATGATCACGAGCTGCAGGAGCAACACTCCCGCGAGTAGCAGAAGTGTGCAGCCGTCGTAGAGCAGGCGGGCCACGTCGAACGCTTCGGTCGTTTCGAGATACGCCCGGAGCCAGCGGCTACCGACGTAGAAACCCGCGACGAGTAGCGGAAACGCGATCAGCACGATCGGCGTTGCAGCGAACTCGGGTCCGTAGTAGGGGCCGCCGAGTGACCAGTGAATCCGCATTCGGTCGGGGAGCGTCCCGTAGGCGAGCGCACTCGTGGCGATACTCAGCACGACGGCCAGAACCCCGCCCGCATCCAACGATCCGCGGAGTGGAGTACGGCTGGATCGGGTTGATGCCTCCGTCATCACGTTTGCTGCTACGGAGGGAGCGGTTGTAGTACCCCGAGCGGAACTGCACCGACTGAAGCGGTCGTCACTCCTTTAAGTACCATCTCCGATGAGGGGTTCACTGTGAGCGAGGAGTCCGACGTCGAAGCCATCGCCGCACTCTTAGAAGACGAGATCGTGCGGACGATCCTCGCCGAGACGAGCGTCGAACCCATGTCAGCGAGCACCTTGAGCGAACGTTGCGGAGCATCGCAACCGACCGTGTACCGCCGCCTCGACGACCTCCGCGAGCGCGACCTGCTGGTCGAACGAACGCGCCCGGATCCAACCGGCGGTCATCATCACACGGTGTACTCGACGAACTTCCGGCGAGTCACCGTCGATCTCGACGACGGCAGCTTCAGCCTCCACGTCGATCGGCAGGAGGACATCGTCGATCGGTTTACCGCGTTGATCGAGGGGATGTGAGATGCTGTCGGCAGTTCTCCAGACGGCGGGCGGAGCCACGTCGGGATGGGTTGGGACAGTGCTTCAGGCGAGCGACGTCGTCGGCGCACTCCTCGGACTGTTCATCGCCTACCAGGCCTTCCGGGGCTACCGACGCAATCGGAGTCGGCCGATGCTGTTCATCTCACTCGGGTTCGTTCTCGTCCTCGGCGTACCGTTCACGCTGTTCGTCGTCTTCTTGCTCGTGCGGACGGTCCCGCGGACGGGACTCGCCGCCCTCATACAGGTGAGCGAGATCACGGGGCTGAGCTGTATCGTCTACGCGCTCCACATGCAGCCCGACTCGGACCGATCAGCCACGTGAGGACAGGCTGCACGCTCAGAGACGGTCGATCCGAACTCCTCCCCGACGGTAGCTCCCTTCGGCAGGGATGGCAAGCCTGATACGTGTCTGACGTAGTTTTAAGTGTATGCATCGAAAGGGTCTGCACCGAGAGCCTTCGTTCACGGTTCGCGCGGCGCGTGAGGGGTGAGATCACAGGATGGGACTGTTCACGGGACTCAGAAACAGTATCGCACGGGTGACGTCGAGCCTCTTTTCGGGGGGCCAGCGACAGCGCCGGATCGGGATCTACGGCCCGCCGAACGCCGGCAAGACCACGCTCGCGAACCGGATCGCGCGCGACTGGACCGGCGACGCGGTCGGCCCGGAGAGCCACATTCCCCACGAGACCAGGCGCGCCCGCCGGAAGGAGGACATCGAGATCGAGCGCAACGGGAAGTCGGTCTCGATCGACATCGTCGACACGCCAGGCGTCGCCACCAAGGTCGACTACACCGAGTTCCTCGAACACGACATGGAGGAGGACGACGCCGTCCGCCGGTCGCGGGAGGCGACCGAGGGCGTCGCCGAGGCGATGCACTGGCTCCGCGAGGACGTCGACGGCGTGATCTACGTGCTCGACGCGGCCGAGGACCCCTTCACCCAGGTCAACACCATGCTCGTGGGGATCATCGAGAGCCAGGACCTTCCCGTCCTCATTTTCGCCAACAAGATCGACCTCGACGAGGCGAGCGTCCAGCGCATCAACAACGCCTTCCCCCAGCACGAGACGGTCCCGCTCTCGGCGCTCGAAGGTGACAACATGGACGAGGTGTACGACAAGATCGCGGAGTACTTCGGCTGATGTCCGAAGCACACGACGATCCCGGCACCGACGGCGACGCCGGCGGTGACGACGAGATCGACGCCGAAAACGCCGACGACGGGAGCGGCGTCCAGATCGACATGATCAGCGGCGAGCGGATGGACGGGCTGACGAGCATGGAGAAGATCCGGCTGATCCTCGACGGGGTCCACGACGGCAACATCGTTATCCTGGAGGAGGGCCTCGATCCCGACGAGGAGTCGAAACTCATCGAGGTGACGATGGCCGAGATCAGTCCCGACGAGTTCACCGGCATCGAGATCGAGACGTATCCGGGCACCGAACAGCAGGGAAACGGCGGCTTTTTCGATCGGCTGCTCGGCCGCGAGTCACGCACCAAGCTCACCGTCATCGGGCCGGCGAACCGACTCGAAACGCTCCACAAGGACGAGACCCTGATCAGCGCGCTCGTCACCCGCCGATGAAGTCGTCCCCTCGTTAGCACAACTCCCCCTTCCCTCATGCCCCACCAGTGTACGGAGTGCGGCCACGTCTTCCCCGACGGCTCGAAGGAGATGCTGTCGGGCTGTCCGGACTGCGGCGGCAACAAGTTCCAGTTCCGACCCGCGAGCGACGCGCGCGACACCGACACCGGGCCGGGATCGTCCACCGAACCCGGAACTCCCAGCGAGCCCGGAGCATCCACCGAACCCGGAACATCCACCGAGCCCGGAACATCCACCGAGCCCGGAACATCCACCGAGCCCGGCACGTCGTCGGAAGACGAGACGGCAACCCCGTCCTCGGAGTCGTCGCCAGGCGACCGGGGCCCAGCCACCGCCGACTCCGAGCCGTCCGCGGCCGATTCCGCTCCCACGTCACCATCCGAACCGTCCGAGTCGCCGACTCCATCCGAAACCCATGTCTCGACCGACACCGACTCGACGGCCGAGCCACGGCCGAACGACGGTGACACGGAATCTCCACTCGAAACGAAGGGGGATGTCGAGGCGTCGTCCGGACAGACCAATCCGGCCGATGGAACCGAAACCGCCGCCAGCTCCAGCGAACCCGACGAATCGGCCGACGGAGACGACACCGACAACGTGGAGGCGCTCCGACGCGAGCTCAACGACCAGTTCGAGAGCATCAAGATCCTCGAACCGGGCCAGTACGAGCTCAACTTGATGGAGCTTTACAACCGCGAGGAGCGCATCATCGCCCTCAAGGAGGACGGCCAGTACGTCATCGACGTGCCGGATACGTGGCTCGGCGACGACGATTCCTAAGGAAAGCCCTCGCTCGCGCTCGGCGCGCTCGCTCGCCCTTTTCATGTTGCTCAAAAACGCCGCTCAGCGGCGTTTTTGCATGCGAAAAATCCCCGATTTTTCAGCACCACCAGGCAGCCTCCGCAACGCATTGCGCGCGCCGGGCGCGTAGCCCGGCTCACGGCTGCGCCGTTCGCCTGTTTCGTCCGCTCGCGTTGCTCGCGGACGCCCGGCACGCGCTGAAGCCCCCGTCCCTCCCGTGCGGCCGCGAGCAACGCGGCCGCGTGGCTTCCTTCCGCTACCGCACTGCAGCCGCATCCACACCGCAGACACCACCACGCCGACAGCCGAAACGACAATTGAAGCACTTAACACACCGCCCGAAGAAGGGGCAAGCATGAGTCAGGCAACCAAAATCGTGCTGGGAACGGTCGGGGTCTCGGCGCTGCTCGCGGTGGGCGTCATCGCCGTGCTCGCGCTCACGTAACAGCCATGTTCGAGCCGCGATCGCTCACCGGCGAACTCGCCGGGATCCGAAACGAACACGCATCCGAGGCGCTCGTCCTCGACTGCGAGCGCGACTTCGAGACGCTCGATCCCGCAGTCGCCGAATCACTCGGCCCGCTCGTCGACGGACTCGATCCGATCACCTACCCCGACGGGTGGCTCCCGCCGGATGTTCCCGACGCACTCCATCGCTACGCCGGCGACGAGTTCACGATCGGCATGCCGGGCGACGGCGGCGTCGCGTGGACCGCCCAGACCACCCCGCCGACGATCCTCGTCAAACCCCGTCTTCGGGGTTCGCCCGACGCGTTCGTCGACTTCCTGCTCGCCGACGCCCTCGTCGAGGCGGGGCTCGACTTCCCGGAACACTTCCTCGGCTTCTTCGGCTCCACCTACCCCGATCTCGCCGCCGCCACGCCGCTCGGCCCCGCGGACACTTACCAGCTCGCCGCCGCGCTCTACGACGCCTTCCTCGGACTCCACACCTGCGAGACCTTCGCGGCGTGGCACGACGAATACCCCGGACTCCACGACGCGTGGACCGACGCGGGCGAGCGCCTCGAACCCAGGCTCGCCGACCTCTCGAACGAGGTCGCCACCGGCGACACGGCCTTCGCGGCGGCCGCCGAACTCGCCTGCAGCGGCGTCAAACACGATCTCGACCTCCCGACGCCGTTCGGCGCGCTCGACACCAGAGCCTACCGCGAGTACGGCGCGGAGTACGCGATCGAGTGGGCCACGAAGACCTTCGAGAAACTCGACGAATAGGTCGAACGGGACCACCGACGACCGCCAACGGCGAGTCGATCGGTGGACGACGGGCCGTTCAGAACTCGCCGGTCACGTCGTCGTCCGGATCGAGCGTGATCACGCCCTCGAACAGCTCGTGATACCCCGAAACAACGCTCTCCTCGTGGACTTCTTCCGCGAGGTGGAACAGTCCGACCGCGTCGTGCTCCTCCAAGAGCGCGAGCAGCGCTTCGACCGCTTCGCGGGCGCGCTCCTCGTCGGCGTAGTACGCCATCTCGGTGATCGAATCGACGCTGACCCGGCGTTTGCCGTCGGTCGAATCGAGAAACTCGCGGGTGCTCTCGACGATCCCGTCGAGGTCGTCGGGCGAGGCGACGTAGTGGACGTCGTTGCCCGAGCGCCGTGAGTACCCTCGCTCGACGCTGAGCGCGTCGAGGATGGTTGCCTTCGATCGGTCGACCGCGTAGTGTTCGAGCTTCTGTTCGACCTCGCGCGCGGTGGTGCGCGTCGAGATCACCAGAAAGCGGTCGGTGTCGGTGCTCAGGAAGTCGGTGTCGATCCGGTCGGTCTCGCCGGTGCTCGGATGACAGAGGAGCACGCCGGTTCCGGCCGGGATGGAGTCAGGGGTGTTCTCGATCGTGAGCGCGTAATCCATGCGCCGAACCGGGACGGGCGTCGTCTTAACCCCTGCGACCCCACTTCGCCCAATCACCGGAACGTCCCCCGTTCGGCCCGCGCAGTTCCCGCCGGTTCAGTACACGCTGTCGGCGGTGGCCGCCCCCACGACGCTGAAGATCGCCCCCACGGAGATCGCTCGGAGCGTCACGCCGAAGCGCTCCATCGTCGGCAGATCCGCGAGGAACGTCGTCGGCGCGTCGAACACCACCGCGAGGATCGCGACCGACCCGAAGGCGACGCCCATCAGCGAGACGAACCGTATCGGCACCCCCGCGACGTCACGCTCGCGCTCGGGATCGCGGTCGCCGTCGGCCCCATAGAGCGCGCCGTACCCGATGGCGAACACGATCGCGACGGTGGCGAGCCCGTGGGGCCACCCCATCTCGGTCGCGAGCGTCCAGACCTCCTCGGTGACCACGAACGGCCCGGCGAGCAGGAACCCGCCGACGACCTGTTGAGCGATGTCCGCCACCTGGAACTGGGGTCGCCATCGCGCCATGCCGGTCGCTCGCGGCCGTCGAACAAGACGCCTGCGCTATCGGGACGGCCACATCTCCATCGGCTCGACCCTCCCACGAGCCCGGTTCCGACGATCGCGGTCGTCCTCTCGTTTCGATCGACGAACGACTACCGAACGAGCGGTTCGTCGAACGGGTTTTCACGACCGGCCACGTCGCCCCACCATGAGCGTCAGGGAGGAGTTCGACGCGTGGGCCGCCGAGGGTCGCGACCGGGGGATGGAAGAACGCCACTGGCACACCGCAAAGCACGTCCTCGCCCGCATGCCCGTCGAGGCCGGCGACCGCGTGCTCGATCTGGGCTGTGGCAGCGGCTACGCCGGGCGTGCGCTCCGTGAGACCGCCGACGTGCGGAGCTACGGTCTCGACGGCGCACCCGAGATGGCGAAAAACGCCGCGTCGTACACCGACGATCCCGCCGTTGCATTCCTCGTCGGCGACTTCGAACACCTCCCGTTCGCCGACGACAGCCTCGATCACGCCGTCACGATGGAGGCGTTCTACTACGCGAACGATCCCCGCGCCGCACTCGACGAACTCCGGCGCGTGCTCCGGCCGGGCGGCACCTTCTACTGTGCGGTGAACTACTTCGAAGAGAGCGTCCACACCGACGACTGGGAGGAGAACGTCGGTGTGGCGATGACTCGGTGGGGGATGGCCGAGTACCGCGACGCGTTCCGCGAGGCGCGGTTTCACGTCGCCAGCCAGGACACGATTCCCGATCGCGAGATCGAGATCCCGCCCGGCGAGGAGTTCCCGACCGACGGGTTCGACACCCGCACGGCGATGGTCGAGCGCTACCGGACTCACGGAACGCTCCTCACCGTCGGCGTCGTTCCGTGAGACGTCGACGGGAACTGCCAGAAAAGTCCGGGCCGTCGGGGCGAGACTACTGCCTACGCGTACTGTTCGGGATCGTCCTCGAACGCCTCTTTGCACTCCGTGGCGTCGAAGTAGTACGTCTCGCCGTCGTGATCCGTTCGCTCCGGTGCGTCGTCTCGATGCACGTCCGTTCCGCAGACCACGCATCGTGTCATCGATCACTTTTCGCGCTGGACGTTGCTAACCTCCCTGCCAGCAGTTGCAGGCGACGATAGACTACTCCGTCTACCGCCGGTTCCGTCACTCTTCGTCGCCGAGGCCGACGATCAGGGTGTTCTCGATCAGCGTGCTGTACGCCCGGCGGAACCGCTCGGAGAGCGCCTGATGGGAGATGTCGAGTTCGGTGGCGAGGTCGTCGAGGCTGATGTCGCGGGGGACCTCGTAGTGGCCGTGCTCGAACGCCGCGATGAGGGTCTCGTGCTGGGCCTCGCTCAGTCCGAACCGACCGTGGCGATCCGCGTCCATCTCGTAGATGTTCTGGATGTCGATGGTGAGTCCGTTCTCCTCGCAGAAATCGTGGGTCGCCGACAGCGCCTCGCGCTCGGGGAACAGGATCCGGAACTCCCACTGGCCGTCCGTCCCGAAGGCGTCGAGCACCGTGGCATCGGCCTCGACGAGGATCTGCACCACCACCTCGATCTGGGTGGTCCAGTCCATCCGGTAGAGTCGCTCCTCGCCGAGATCGGAGAGGAGTTCGACGTTCTCGATGCTCGCATCGTTCTCGAACGCCCGTTCCACGTCGTCCATGTGGTCGCTCGATACCCAGATGAACGGCATGACGCGCTCGTCGTCGTGGGCCACGACGCGTTCGACGTCGAGTTCGAGGTCGGGGACCGCGACGAGGGCATCGTAGAGAGCGAACTCGTCGGCCGGGAGCGCGATGTTCGCGATGGTGCTCATTGGGGGCTCATTCGCCGTGTGTTTGCATATGCGTGTTGATTCGGTAGCAGCCTCGCCCGCGCTGTCACCGTCCGGAACTTGATCGCCCGGTCACGCTGCCCCCGATCGGTAACTCCGTCTCAATCGCCAAATCACGCCGTCTCTGCGGCTCACGTTCGTTCGCCGCTTCGGGGCGGCGTTCACTCGGCCCCGCCCTGCTCCGTGGATCACTCCGTTCCCCGCTTCGCTACGAGGCGTCGCTCGCGGTGCTCACTCCGCCTCGCTCGTCTCGATCGCCCCGTCGGCATCTTCCCACTCGGTCAGGCTCCCCTCGTAGAACCCGAGATCCTCGAACCCGAGATGGCGCAAGACGAGGTAGGTGTGGCTGATCCGGCGGGCGGTGTTGCAGTAGAGGAGCACTCGGCGATCGCGGGTAATGCCGTGGGATTCGAGAATTCCTTCGATCGCCTCGCGCCCCTTGAGTCCGCGCGTCTCGTCGTCGACGAACTCGCGCCAGCCGAACTGGATCGCGCCGGGGATGTGGCCCTCCTCGTACTCCCACGCCTCGCGGGTGTCGACCAGCAGCGTGTCGTCGTCCTCGACCGCCGCTGCGACCGCCTCGCGACCGACCAGCACCGTCTCGTCGGCCCGTTCGAGGTCGTACGTCGCGGGATCGACCGCGGTCGGCTCGCCCGTCGTCTCGTGACCGCGACCCCACGCGCTGTAGTCCCCGTCGAGCAGGTGGAGTTTCGCCCGGTCGTGGCCGTAGAGCACGGCGGTCACGAGGAATCGGGCGGCGAACACGCCGTGGGTGTCGTCGTACGCCACGATCTCGTCACCCCGCTCGATGCCCGCCTCGCCGAGGAGATCGGCGAAGACGTCTTCGCCAGGTAGCATTCCCTCGTCGCCGTCGGCAGCCCGGAACGAATCGAAGGGAATATTGACTGCACCGGGCACGTGGCCGATCCCCTCGAACTCCCACTCGTCGCGCACGTCGACGATCCGGACGTTCGCGTCCGCTCGATGCTCGTCGAGCCACTCGGCGGACACCACGACATCGGTCATACCATCTCCCACTCGACGCGGCGGCTTGAACCCGGTCATCCGGCACTACCCATTCAAGCAGGAACGCTTTGTGTTCGGTCGACGAAGAAAAGGCGGACCATGAGCGATTACGCCAACGACGTCCTGGTTTCGGCCGACTGGGTCGAGGAGCATCTCGACGAGTTCCAGGACGACGACCCCGAGTACCGCATCGTGGAGGTCAACAGCCCCGAATCACCCGAGGACGACGACTTCCCCTCGCGATACGACGAGGGTCACATCCCCGGTGCGATCGGACTCCAGTGGGACGAGGACCTCTCGGACGAGACCGAGCGCGATATTCTGGGCCAAGAGAGTTTCGAGGCGCTCTGTGGGAGCCACGGCATTGCGGACGACTCCACCGTCGTCTTCTACGGCGACGGCCACATCGCCAACTGGTTCGCCCTCTTCGCCTACTGGGAGTTCAAGTACTTCGGCCACGACGACGCGCGCGTGCTCGACGGGGGGAAGGACTACTGGGTCGAAAACGACTATCCGCTGACCGACGAGGTGCCCGAGTTCTCGCCTGTCGAGTACACCGCTGGCGGGCCCTACGACAACATCCGGGCGTACAAGCGCGAGGTCGACGAGGCACTCGAAACCGGCATCCCGATGGTCGATGTCCGCTCGCCCGCGGAGTTCACCGGCGAGAAGATCGCGCCCGAGGGCCTTCAGGAGACCGCCCAGCGCGGTGGCCACATCCCCGGTGCGTCGAACGTGCCGGTCGCGCAGGTCCTGAACGATGACGGCACGTTCAAGTCCGCCGACGAACTGCGCGAACTCTACGCCGACCACGGCGTCGAGGGCGACGAGTCGATCATCACCTACTGCCGCGTGGGCGAGCGCTCCTCGATCGAGTGGTTCGCGCTCCACGACCTGCTGGGTTACGACGACGTCCGCAACTACGACGGCTCGTGGACCGAGTGGGGAAATCTGGTTCGTGCTCCGATCGAGACCGGCGAGGCTGAGTGACCAACGGGAACGAAGCCTCGTGGCGGAGCGGGGAGGAACGACCCGTGGAGCAGGGCGAGGCCGACTGAGTGGGACGAAGGAGGCCTCGGATCGGAACAGCCACGTTCGCCGACCGGCGCTCGGAGATACCAGCAATCGTTGCTGGATCGTGGCACGTCACTCGGCAACTCGCTTGCACCGGTCGTCACCGCAGTTCGATCGGCCTGACGTACCGCGCTCGTTCCCGGCCCGAACCGGCAAAAAATTCTGCTACACGGGTGATGTGACGTGATCTGCCGAGAGTATCGGTAATATATGCCCCCGGATCGAAGCAATGGCTGGTCATGAGTGACTACGCAAACGACGTGCTGGTCTCGGCCGACTGGGTCGAGGAGCATCTCGACGAGTTCCAGGACGACGACCCCGCATACCGACTGATCGAGGTCGACGTCGACACCGAGGCGTACGAGGAGGCCCACGCACCGGGCGCGATCGGGCTGAACTGGGAGACCCAACTCCAGGATCAGACCCGACGGGACGTGCTCTCGAAGGAGGACTTCGCCGACGTGATGGGTGAGCACGGGCTGACTGAGGACAGTACGGTCGTGCTCTACGGCGACAACTCGAACTGGTTCGCAGCGTACACCTACTGGCAGTTCAAGTACTACGGCCACGAGGACGTGAAGCTGATGAACGGTGGCCGGGACTACTGGCTGGCGAACGACTACGAGACCACCACCGACGTGCCCGAGTTTTCGAGTCAGGAGTACGCCGCGAGCGGTCCCTACGAGGGGATTCGGGCGTACCGCACCGACGTCGAGAACGCGATGGAGCGGGGTGTTCCCCTCGTCGATGTCCGATCACCCGAGGAGTTCAAGGGCGAGATCCTCGCGCCGCCCGGACTCCAGGAGACCGCCCAGCGTGGCGGTCACATCCCCGGCGCGTCGAACATCTCGTGGGCCGCGACGGTCAACGACGACGGCACGTTCAAGACCGCCGACGAGCTGCGCGAGCTCTACGAGTCCGACGGCGTGACCGACGATCAGGAGGTCGTCGCGTACTGCCGGATCGGCGAGCGCTCCTCGATCGCGTGGTTCGCGCTCCACGAACTGCTCGGCTACGAGAACGTCGTGAACTACGACGGCTCGTGGACCGAGTGGGGCAATCTCGTCAACGCCCCGATCGAGACTGGCGAGGCCGACTGAGTGGGACGAAGGAGGCCTCGGATCGGAACGGTGAGCCGTCAGGCGAACCGTGGAGACCGGCGAGGCGGAGTGAGCACCGCGAACGAAGCCTCGTGGCGGAGCGGGGAGTCGTCGGGCAAACCACGCTACAGCAACCTTCACTGTTTTTCGACGAGACCGATAGCGCCCGCTTCGAACTATTGACTTCGTTCGTCCCCGGCATAGGGCGATGGGTACAAACCGCCCGCGCGTCTGCGAGCGCATATGGATCCGAGTCAGTTCGTCGATGGTGTTCGCGAGGACAACCGAACCGCGCTCTCGCGGCTCGGCTCCTCGAAGTCGCTGTACGCCGATACCGAGGGCGAGATGGAGTCCGCGCCGGTGCTCCGCGCGGCCGCCGACAGTGAGTTCCACGCCCGCGAGACGTTCGAGGAGTGGGCCGAAAGCGAGGACGACGACGCCGCCGGCGAGGTCTTCGCCACCACCGCGGACGAGGAGGGCGAGCACTACGGCCAGGTCACCGGATGGCTCGACGGCGATCACGAACCAGGCGACACGCCGGCCATCCACGAGTATCTCCGCTCGATCGACGACACCGCCGGTCGCGCGGGCGCGTTCGTCGGGCGGACCATCGCGACCGAGAAGTCGAAAGAACAGCTCGTCGGCTTCTTCGTCGGCCAGGCCGACACGAGCGGTGCACAACTCTTTCGCGACCTCGGCGACGACGTCGACGCCCAGCTCGAACGCGGCCGAGACCTCCTCGACGAGGTCTGTGAGACCGACGACGAGTGGGCGCGCGCCGAGGAAGCCGCCGGCGACGCGATCCAGACCGCCTACGACGAGTACACCGAACGGCTCGAATCGATGGGCGTGAACCCGAAGCCCGTCTGCTAAGGCCACCACCTTTTGCTGCACTCGTTCGCTTCGCTCACTCGCTCGCTGTCTTTGCGCGACTTCGCCGCGCGAAGGGTCCGAGGCGCGTAGCGCCTCGCTAGCAAAATCTGGAGCAAAAGCCCGCGTCACCCCCTACGGGGGTTCCTCGGCCCGCTCGTTCCCTGCGGTCGCTCGCGGTACAATCATCGGGGCTCACCGCAACCGCCCGCAACTGTACAGCACCGCCGACGCCCTCGGGCGTCTCACGCGAGTGAAGCGAGCGTGAGGCTCGTCGTGGAGTAGCGAGGGACGCGGAGCGCCCCTCGAACCATGCGAGCGGGCCGTAGGCCCGCGAGCAGACGAAGTGAAACGACGGCGCTCACTCACTCCGTTCGTTCGTGCCGCTCGCCCTTCATCCGCCAGGGCCGCCACCCCAAACCGTTCGCAGCCCGCCGCTATGCCATCTCCTTCGTCGGAGCCCCGTCGGACTGGTGTTTCCGCAGGAAGTGAATCGCACCGATCATGAACACGACCTCCAATCCGACTGCGACGGTTCTGATCCGTTCTGCCAGACCGAGAACCTCTACCCCGCGAAGGGCGACGAACATGAAGAGATATGCGAGAGCGAACAGCGCGGACGAGAGAACCGACGTGCACGGTTCCCCGCTCCACCACTCGTAGACGCCAATGGCTGCCGCTCCGACGACGGGGAGAACGAAGGCGACGGCCACCGGATCGATACCGCCGAACATACTACCACGACTGTATCGAAAGAATATATCTCTTGCTACCGTTCAACCGGTGGTTCGAGTCGGTACTTGATCGTCGGCGCACCCTCGAAGCGGGGCCCAGGCCCCGCGCGCTCGAAGCCGGCGGCCGTGGCGGCGCGCTGGAGTTCGCTTCTGGATTCCTCGACCAGCACCTCGGCGGCCATCCCCTCGCTACGGGCGAACCGTGCCGGCTCGTCGAGCAGCCGCGCCGCCGTCTCGCTCGTCCCGTCGAACTGGGTGACGTGGACGGCGTCGCGCTTCGCGTCGAAGCTGACGAACCCGACGATCTCGCCGGCGTCCTCGGCGACTCGCACCGTGCGATCGTGGACGAGGTTGCGCATCGTGTCGGCTGGCGCGTCGGCGAGCGTGGCGAGTCGTCCGGCGTCGGCCTCGACGGCCTCGCGCACCTCCATGCACCCCCGTGGGGCGTGGAGACGTAAACCTCGCTCGCCCGTCGGCCTCGCCCCCGCGGTCGACGAACACCCCCGAGACCGCGACGACGGCCCGCGTACGGGATGAAAGCAGTTATCCCCGGCCGTGACCACTCGCGGATCATGTGCCAATCTCGCACGAAATCGACCTGCAGCCACGAGGAACGTCGATGCGCGTCGTAGCGAAGTTCGGGGGAACGAGCCTCGGCAGCGGCGACCGGGTGAACCGCGCGGCCGACTCGGTGGCCGCCGCGGTCGAGGCCGGCCACGAGATCGCGGTCGTGGTCAGCGCGATGGGCTCCACGACGGACTTCCTGCTCCGCGAGATCCAGTTCGACGCCGACGAGGCCGACCGAGCGGAAATCGTCAGCATGGGTGAGCGCACCTCCGCCCGGATGGTGAAGGCCGCACTCGCCGCCCGCGGGGTCGACGCGGTCTTTCTCGAACCGGGCAGCGACGACTGGCCGGTGGTCACCGACGCGCGCGGCGAGGTCGACGTCGAGGAGACCACCCGCCGCGCTCAGGCGCTCGCCGACCAACTGGGCAACGTCGTCCCGGTCGTCGCGGGCTTCCTCGCGGAGGACCGCGCGGGCTCGGTCACCACCCTCGGCCGCGGCGGGAGCGACACCTCCGCGGTGATGCTCGGCAACTACATGGACGCCGACGAGGTCGTGATCGTGACCGACGTCGAGGGCGTGATGACCGGCGATCCCCGGGTCGTCGAGGGGGCCAGAAACGTCGGGAAGATCAGCGTCGACGAACTCAGAAACCTCTCCTTCCGCGGCGCGGAGGTGATCGCGCCGAGCGCGCTCAACTACAAGGACTCGACCCTCGACGTCCGGGTGGTCCACTACCAGCACGGCGACCTCCTCCAGGGTGGGACGAGCATCGAGGGCACCTTCGAGACCCTAATCGACCTCCAGGAGACGCCGCTCGCGTGTCTCACGGTCGCGGGCCGGGCGATCCGCAATCGGCCGGGGATCATGACCCAGCTCTCGGGGGCGCTCGCCGAGGCCGACATCAACATCGACGCGGTGGCGAGCGGGCTCGACTCGATCACCTTCTACGTCTACGCCGACGATGCTGCCGCGGCCGAGACCGTCCTCCACGAGACCGTGATCGAGGAGGCCGCGCTGTCGAGCGTCACGGTCGACGAGGAGACCGCCGCCATCCGGGTCACCGGCGGCGATCTCCCGACCCAGACCGGCATCGTCAACGAGATGACCGACGCGCTCGCCGAGCAGCACATCGCCCTCCACGACGTCATCACGAGCGCGACCTCGGTCGCGGTGTTCGTCGACTGGGACGACCGCGAGGACGCACTCTCGGTCGTTCAGGAGACCTTCAGCGCCCCTTCCTGAGTCGGGCTCCGATCTCCTCGGGCAACCCCGCCTCGCCCACTGCGCGCTCGACGCGCTCGATGTCGTAGCCAATCCGGTGCTCCGCCACGGTCATCGCGTCGAGATCGAGAACTGCGTAGGCCGCACGCGGATCACCGTCGCGGGGCTGGCCGACGCTGCCAGGGTTCATCACGATCCCCGCGTCGTAGGTCTCGTGGTGCTGGACGTGGGTGTGGCCAAGCACCAGGACGTCCTCCTCGTCGAGCAGTTCCGGATCGAACAGGTCGGGATACGTGTAGCGGTCGGGATCGTCGGGATGGCCGTGGACGATCTTCACCCGGCCGTCGAACGCGGTGCGCTCGTCGGGCAGCGAGCCGAGCCACGCGATCCCTTCCTCGCCGAGCTCCTCGCGCGTGTACTCGACGCCCGCGCCGGCCATGCTGTTGAAGGCGAACCCGGTCCCCGAGGCCACCGCGCGGTCGTGGTTGCCCATCACGGTCGGTATCCCCCGATCGCGCACCCGATCGACGCAGTCGCCGGGCCACGGGTTGTACCCCACGACGTCGCCGGCACAGATCACGCCATCAACGGGCGGCATGTCCTCGAACACCGCGTCGAGCGCGACCCGGTTCGCATGGATATCGGAGATGACACCGACTTGCATACCCCGATTGTCGAACCCCAGCGACTTCAACCACGGCCCCCGAGACCGATCACTCGTCGCCGTTCTCGATCGCGGTCGCGAACCCGTCCGCATCGCGGGCGACGCCGGCCGCACAGACCCGGTGTTCGAACTCGAACTCGTAGACCGCCGTCGCTGCCGCCGTGGCGCGCGCCGTCGCGGCCGCCGCATCGCTTCCGGTTCCGCCGGCGTCCGCAGCGTCGAACGCCACCAACTCCGGACGATCCTTCTCGTAGGTCGCCACCAGCGTCGGCTCGGTGACTCGCTCGACGGTGATCCCGTCCCGACGGACGATGCCGATGTAGCTCGCCTCCTCGGCCGCCCCGGCGGACGATCGGTCATCCGTCTCGTCGGACGAACGACTGTTCGCCCCGCCACGGCCGACGATGCCGGCGATCCGCGGGGTGTCGTAGTCGTCCTTCTCGAAGTCGAGCGCGAGCAGCGAGAGACAGAGTGCGTCGCGCGGCGGGTAGCCCCGAGCGAGCTTCTCGGCGATCGGGTCGACGTGCGAGCCGTTGCCGACGACGGCCCCGCGATCCGTGGGACGAACGCAGTTGTACGAGACGTAGGGGTTGTCGGTCTCGTCGGCTTCGGCGGTCGGCACCACGGTGAGCGTGCCGTCGCGATCGACGATCCGCCGGTCGGGAAACGACCGTGAGGAGACCCGATACGCACCGACCTCCGGACCGATCACGACGAACCGTCCGACGTACATACGCGCCCTCCACGTCTCGCCCGGAAGTAGATACCGATCCGGTGGATTCGGGACGGCGGATGGAACGCGGAACGGACCCCATCATTGAATCGGCTTTCGTCGTTTCGACGCAGGCGTACGTTCATTGCCGATCACGAACCAGACGATCCATGCGAACGACCGAGGAGGAGTGCTGCGACGCACTGCGGCGTGCGGCCGATCGACTCGGCGAGTCGCCGACGAAGGCGGCGTACGAGGACCTCGGACTGACGCCCGCCTCGGCGACGATCATCCGGGTCATGGACGGCTGGAACGCGGCGAAGACGGCAGCCGGACTCGAAACGTACGCCTCCACGGGGCCACGAGTCGGCCCGAAACCGGACGACGTGACGCTTCCGGAGGACGCCACGTGGGCGAGCCTCTCCGTCGATCAGCGGTGGCACTACCGCAACGTCGACTGGAACACCGAGCGCACGCTCGACAGACGGGCCGAGCTCCGTGCGTGGGCCCACGAACACAAGCGGACGAACGGCGGGTGTGTCAGCTGTGACGAGAACGACCCTGCGTGTCTCGACTTCCATCACACCGACGCGAATCGCAAGGAGATGACGGTCAGTAGCATGATCTCCTACGGCTACTCGAAGGAGCGACTCTTGGAGGAGATCGAAAAGTGCGAGATCCTCTGCGCGAACTGCCACCGAAAACGACACCACACGGTTCCCGACCGACCACGGCGCGAGGTTTCCAACAAGGATAAGTAGCAACTCCTACTACGGACAGTCGAAGTCCCGTGGTGGTGAGCAAATCCTCCGGATTTGCGAGTCTCACGGGACGAACGAGCGTAGCGAGTGCAGTCCCGTGGTGTAGTGGCCAATCATGTGAGCTTCTGGGGCTCACGACGGAGGTTCGAATCCTCCCGGGACTACTCCACTTTTCGACGTAATCCAAACGCCGGATATACCCATCCACGTACACGAGGTATGCGCTAAGGGTGTGCCGGTGGCTCTCGGACGATTGCTACCCGGTCGATAGCGTCCACTCGCCGTCGGCAACGACGTTCACATACGCGAGGCCGTTCACGCGGGCGGTCGTTTCGCCTTCGAACTGTTCGATCTCGTTGAACACAGAGGTCGATATGGCGGACGGGTCAACCGGGATCGCATCGACAATGAAGTTCGCCTCGCCATCATGTGTGCCTTGGAAGGTCGTCGGCCCGCTGAACTCGAACGGGCCAACGTAGTCCATCCCCGTTCCGCTCGCGTCGATCGGCAGCGACTCAGGCTGTGGGTTCGCGGGCTGTTTGATGGTCACCTCCCAGTCACCTTCGATATCAACATTGAGGTTGTACCCACCGCCGACTGTCGCCGTCTTGACCTGCGATCCCTCGCCCGAGATCACGCCGTCGACAATGAATACGTCTTCGAAGGACTCGCCTTCGAGCGTGACGAGCGTCACTGAATAGTACCCCTCGCCGCCGACGGTGAACTCAGCCGTGACAGGGCCGGGAGAAAGTTCCAGTCCCTCAACGGTCGAGGTTCCGTTCCCTGAGAACGTCTCCGAGAATCCTCCACCTCCACCCGACGATGCGGACACGTTCGAGCTGGTATTGGAGTCCGATCCGCTGCTCGCAGTAGTCTCCGTCTGTATCGTTGTCTCCGTTTCCATTTCGGTGGTCCCGGAAGTCTCGGTGCTCATCTCCGTCTCAGTCTCCATCATCGTCTCGGTCGACATGCCTTCAGTCTCGGTCTCGGCCATCGTGGTGTCGGACATGCCGGTCGTCTCACCGCCCGACGTTTCCGTCGCCACTGTGGTCTCGGTCGGCGCTTCCGTCTCCGTGCTAGGTTCGGTCGTTTCTCCGCCGCCGGCCTCGGTATCCCCACCATCACTGGTATTATTTCCGTCGCCGGAACCACCACCGCATCCTGCGAAACCGAGCGCCGCTGCTGTTGCCGCCGCCGAGAGGTATCGTCGTCGTCGCATAGTTCGAGTAAGGCTGTCGTTGAATTGACTTAAAGCTATATCCGAATGGAACGCGATAACGCCGGCCCACCGTTCGTCGTGATCCTCGACGAGGCCAAACTTCTCCGTGGCCTCAATATCGTTCGCGATTATCACGGTCAACGCGGGTTCTCGCTCATCGCCGACGACGCTTCTTAGCCTTCGAACCCCTCGAAGTACCCACCGTGGAAACCGAATGGAATCGAATGCGGAACGATCGCGCGAGCGCGCTCCTCGAACGACTGGTCGTCGAGCGCGAGTAGCGCCGACTGCCCGTCGCCGGTGTCTATTTCACGCGTTCCTCGGTAGGGGACACATGACTGATCGGACGCGTCGCGTCATCATCGACACCGACACCGCGGGCGACGACACCCAGGCACTCTTGCTCGCTGCCGTCTCCGACCGCCTCGCGATCGAGGGGGTCACGATCTGTGCGGGGAACGTCGACTTTGACTACGAGGTCGAGAACGCGAAGTACACGCTCGATCTCGCCGGCGTCGCCGATAGCGTCACCGTCTACGAGGGGGCCACCGAACCCCTGCTCGTCGGGCACGACTACGCCGACTACGTCCACGGCGAGGGTGGCCTCGGCGGCGAGCGCTTCCCGGACACCGGGATCTCGTCGGGCGATCGGTACGCCCCAGACTACATCGTCGAGCACGCTCGCGAGCACCCCGGCGAACTGACGCTCGTCTGCATCGCACCGCTGACGAACGTCGCGCTCGCCCTCCAGCGCGAACCCGATCTCGACAGCCTCCTCGACGAGGTCTGGGTGATGGGCGGGAACGCGAACTGTCTCGGGAACGTCACGCCGGCCGCCGAGTACAACTTCTGGGTGGACCCCCACGCCGCGCGGAAGGTCCTCGCCGAACTCGACGTGACGCTGTTCGACTGGGGCGTCACCGTCCGCGACACCGTCTTCGACGGCGACACGCTCGACGAGTTCACCGCCATCGACACCGAGTTCGGGGCCTTTTTCGACGAGATCGCGGCGTCGGTGCGGGCGTTCAACCGCGACTCGTTCGACAGGGACGAGACCACCCAGCCCGACTCCGCGACGATGGCAGCCCTCGTCGAGCCCTCGCTCGTCGAGGAATCGGACACGTACCACGTCGCGGTCGACGACCGAGAGGGTCTCACGCGGGGCTACTCGGCAGTCGACGAGCACCGCGTAACCGACGGCGAGCCACGAACCACCGTCGTGGACTCTTTCGACACCGACCGTT
Organism: Halococcus agarilyticus; assembly: GCF_000334895.1. Classification (NCBI taxonomy): domain Archaea; kingdom Methanobacteriati; phylum Methanobacteriota; class Halobacteria; order Halobacteriales; family Halococcaceae; genus Halococcus; species Halococcus agarilyticus. The sequence continues at coordinate 88,024 of NZ_BAFM01000011.1, forward strand.
TCGAAGCGATGTTCCGCGCGATGCTCCACGGACGCCCGCCGGAGTCCGGCCTCGACTGACCGCTTCGGGCTCGTTCCCCCTCCCGAACTGAGGGCAACGAGCGAGCGGCCGCTCGTCCACCGTTCGCTCCCGAGTATCGAATCCGGCCGACCGCGGAACGGTGACCCGACCCTCCTCCCCGTCCCGTCCGCCGATTCTGGCCGACGCCACCAGACTGTTAGCCCACTCTAACGAGATCATTTGACCGAAAGCATTATGATCTTTGCAGCGACATCTCAGTACGAGCATGAACGTCAGCCTTCGTCCGAACGGGCGTCCCACCGCCGACTCCGCCCGTCGGCACCGGCGCGCAGGACCTCCCGAGCGATGATCTCACTGCAGCTCGGCCTCCAGGGGGCGATCGACATCTTCCTCGGTTCCGTCCGCGACGGGTTCGTCCAGGTTTCGGCCTTCGTCGCGATCACCGTCCTGCTGTTCGGCTACCTCCAGTACCGGACGGGCGGGCGGATCGTCGCGTTCCTCGAGGCCAACGAGCGCCTCCAGCCGATCGCCGGCGGCCTGCTCGGCCTCACGCCCGGGTGTGGTGGCGCGATCATCGCGATGCCGCTGTACATCCGGGGCACGATCAGCTTCGGGACCGTCGTGGCGACGCTCGGAGCCACCGCGGGGGATTCGGCGTTCGTCATTCTCGCGCTCGCGCCCGAGGCCGCGCTCTACGCCTACGCGTTGGCGTTCGTCTCCGCCGTCCTGTTCGGCTACGCGATCGACTGGTGGGGGCTGGGCGTCGGTCGCGTCGATCGTGCGATCGAGCAGATCAGCCGCCCGATGACCGACGGCGGGTTCGCGACGGCGAGCGTCGCCGACGGCGGCCCGAGCGTCGCCGGCTTCGAGATGGACGACCACGCCGATCACGACCACGGGACGGACTCCTCGGGCGTGCTGTCGACGTTCACTCACGGCGTCCACGTCCTGTGGTGGGTGGTGGCGATCGCGGGCCTGATCGCGGGCGTGATGTATCTGGCTCGCGGTGCGCCCGAAGTCCCCTTCGAGTTCGCGCCCTCCTTTTTCGGGCTGTTCACCGTCGCCGGCCTGACCGGGACGACGCTCTCCTTCTACCTCCACTTCTTCGGTCGCCGGTTCATCGGCGAGGGCGAGGCGGGACGGGTCCGCGAGTCGTACGCCAGCGCGTACGATACGTTCCAGCACGCCGCGATGGAGACCAGCATGGTCACGGTCTGGGTCATCGGTGCCTACCTCGTCTACGAGTACGGCATCGTGTTGCTCTCGGTCGACATCGGCGCGCTCACGGCGGCCGCGGGCGTCCTCGCCCCGATCGCGGGCGCGGCGCTCGGGCTGATCCCCGGCTGTGCGCCACAGATCGTGTTCGCGGGGCTGTACGCCGAGGGCGCGATCCCGTTCTCGGCGCTCGTCGGCAACGCCATCAGCCAGGACGGCGACGCCCTCTTCCCGCTCATGGCGATCGACATGAAGGCCGCGATCATCGCCACCATCTACACCACGATCCCGGCGGTCATCGTCGGCGTGCTCGTCTACTACTTCTGGCCGTTCGCCCAGTTCGGGTTCGGGGTGATCTGATGACGGCCCGATGCCACCGATCCGCTGATGTGCGATCGGCACTAACGGAACGCCAGGGGAGCGACTGAGATGTACGAGCGAATCCTCGTCCCGACGGACGGACGCGAGCACTCCTCCGCCGCCGTTCGGCACGCCGTCGACATCGCCGGGAAGTACGGCGCGACGGTTCACGCGGTCTTCGTCATCGACACCGACACGGGCTGGCTGACGGTCTCGAAGGCCGATGTCCACGATGCGCTCCGGGAAGTCGGTCAGGACGCGAGCGAGCAGGCGCTTCGAGAGGTCGAGACCGCGGCGGCGGACGCCGGCGTCGAACTCGTCACCGACGTTCTGGAGGGGACGCCTGGCGAACGGATCCTCGCGTACGCCGCCGAGAACGACGTCGATCTCGTGGTGATGGGCACCCACGGCCACTCGGGGATCGAACGCCGCCTCCTCGGGAGCGTCACCCAACACGTCGCCGGAGCGGCCCAGGTTCCGGTCATGACGGTGAGCGCCCCTGCCGAGAACGTCACCTGAGACGGCACACTTACTAGCTCGGCGTCGATCCTTTGACAATATCTATTATCGAAACCGGCTACTTTGGCAGTTAGTTTGATAAAAGTCTGGCTCGTAGTGTCGGTAATGGACTCGGGTGAAGCGACCACGAAACTCTCGGTCCCCGACATGAACTGCCCATCGTGTGCGGGGAAGGTCGAGAACGCGCTCGACCGACTCGTCGGCCTCTCGACGTACGAAACCCGGCCGACGACCGGCACGGTGGCGGTCACCTACGACGCGACGGCGGTCGAGGAACACGATATCGTTGCAGCCATCGAGAGCGCCGGCTACGACGTCACTGATGCCGCGGGCGAGGGAACGGCCGGCGACGATGCGACCGACTCGAGCGACAGCATCTGGACGAGTTCGCGCGCGCTCAAAACGTGGATCAGCGGCGGGTTCCTCGCACTGGGGCTCCTCTTCGAGTTCGTCCTGACGGCGCAGAACGCCACGGTTGGGACGGTCTTCGGGAGCGAGTTCTTGGTCGCGGACGTGCTGTTCCTGGTCGCGGTCGCGATCGGGGGGCAGGAAATCCTCCGCAACGGCTACTACTCCGCCCGAAACCTCAATCTCGACATCGACTTCCTGATGTCGGTCGCCATCCTCGGCGCGCTGGTCGCGAGCCTCGCGTTCGGCGAGGCGCTCTACTTCGAGGCCGCCACGCTCGCGGTCCTGTTCAGCGTCGCCGAGCTGCTCGAACGCGCCTCGATGGACCAGGCTCGCGACTCGCTCCAGGAACTCATGGATCTCTCGCCGAACGAGGCGACCGTCAAACGCGAGGGCGGCGAAGACGGTGAGGGAGGCGAGAAGACGGTGCCGGTCGAGGCGGTGTCGGTCGGCGATATCGTGGTGGTGCGGCCGGGCGAGAAGATCCCGATGGACGGCGACGTGATCGACGGCGAGAGCGCGGTCAACCAGGCCCCGATCACCGGCGAGAGCGTCCCGGTGGACAAGACGGCCGGCGACGAGGTCTATGCAGGAACGATCAACGAGGAGGGGTACCTCGAGATTCGAGTCACGTCGAAAGCCGAGGACAACACCCTCTCGCGCATCGTCGAGATGGTCGAGGACGCCCAGTCGAACAGGACCGAGCGCGAGCAGTTCGTCGAACGCTTCTCGGCGTGGTACACGCCCGTGGTCGTCGCCTTTGCCGTCCTCGTCACGCTCGGGAGCCCGTTCGTCCTCGGAACCGCGTGGTCGACCGCCGTCGTCTACGGATTGACGCTCCTCGTCCTCGCGTGTCCGTGCGCGTTCGTGATCTCGACGCCCGTCTCGGTCGTGTCGGGGATCACGAGCGCGGCCGACAACGGCGTGCTGATCAAGGGCGGCAACCACCTCGAAGCGATGGGGTCGGTCGACGTCGTGGCGTTCGACAAGACCGGGACGCTCACGAAGGGCGAACTCACCGTGACCGACGTCGTCCCGCTCCACGGGAACTCGGAGGAGGACGTCCTCCGGTGCGCTCGCGGTCTCGAAGCGCGCAGCGAGCACCCGATCGGCGAGGCGATCGTCGCCGAAGCCGGGAGCACGGGCGTCCCCGAGCGCGAGATCGACGAGTTCGAGGCCATCACGGGCAAGGGCGTGCGGGCCGAACTCGACGGCACCCAGCACTTCGCCGGGAAACCAGGCCTGTTCGACGACCTCGGCTTCGACCTCTCGCACGTCCACGCCACGACGGATGGGGGTGTGGTCACGCGGACCGCTCAGCGACTCTGCGACCGGAACAACTGCCTCGACCTGCTGGAGGGCACGGTACCGGACCTCCAGGCCGAAGGGAAAACCGTCGTGCTCGTCGGAACTGAAGAGGAGATCGAGGGCGTCGTCGCCGTCGCGGACGAGGTGCGCCCCGCGGCGAGGGAGACGGTCGCCCGGCTGAAGGAGCTCGGCGTCGAGCGCACGGTGATGCTCACGGGCGACAACGACCGCACCGCGCGCGCGATCGCCGACGAAGTTGGGGTCGACGAGCACCGGGCGGAGCTCCTCCCCGACGAGAAAGTCGCGGCGGTCGAGGACCTGATCGAGGAGTCCGGCGCGGTGGCGATGGTCGGGGACGGCATCAACGACGCGCCGGCGCTCGCGACGGCGACGGTGGGCCTCGCAATGGGGGCCGCCGGCACCGACACGGCGCTCGAAACCGCCGACATCGCGCTGATGGGCGACGACCTCGCGAAACTCCCCTACCTCTACGAGCTCGCGGGCGACGCCAACGGCGTCATCCGGCAGAACGTCTGGGCGAGCCTCGCGGTGAAGGCCGGCCTCGCGATCGCGGTCCCGTTCGGCTACGTCCCGATCTGGCTCGCGGTGCTCGCGGGCGACGCCGGCATGACCATCGGCGTGACCGGCAACGCGATGCGCCTCGCCCGGATCGAACCCGACCGATGAGGGTCGCTCGCGGAGCGCCCGACGGAACACACGAACCGTGCGGGGCGGGAGAGGGCAACATCTAAGCGCTAGACGCCACTAACGGTGGTATGTCGAGCGCGAAGGCCGAGGACTACATCAAGGCGGTCTACCAGCTCGGCGACGGCGACGAGCCGGTCGCGCCCTCGACGATCGCCGAGGCGCTCGGCGTGACGACGCCGACCGTCACCGCGACGATGAAGCGCCTCGCCGACCAGGGCCTCGTCGAGCGCGAGGAGTACAAGGGCTCACATCTGACCGAGGATGGGGAACTCCTCGCGGTCGAGACGATCCGGCATCACCGCCTGCTCGAACTGTTCCTCACCGAGCAGCTGAACTACGACTGGTCCGAGGTCCACGACGAGGCCGACCGGCTCGAACACCACATCAGCGAGAAGCTCGAAACCGAGCTCGCCGCCGCGCTCGACGAGCCGACGGTCGACCCGCACGGCTCGCCGATCCCGACCGCCGATCTCGCCACGCCCGAGGGCGACCACACCCCGCTCTGTGAGTACGACGAGGGCGAGGTCGTGATCGTCGCCGAGGTGGCCGACCGCGACGCCGCCGTCCTGGAGTACCTCGCCGACGCCGGCATCACGCCGGGCACGCGGGTCGAGATCACCGAGATCGCCCCCTTCGGGATGGTCACCGTCGTTACGGACGAGAACGAAGAGACGATCTCGCTGCCCGAGGACACCGCGGCGACCGTCCGCGTCCGGGAGGCGTCACCCGACCAGCCCGACAACGGTGACGTTCTCGTCGGCTGACCCGGTTCGATCGTGACTCCGTCGTGTTTCAGTCCCGATAGTCGTAGAACCCGCGCCCCGTCTTCTTCCCGAGATCGCCCGCCTCGACCTTTCGCTTCAGGAGGTACGCCGGCGTATAGCGATCGCCCAGTTCGTCGTGGAGCGTCTCGGTGGCGTCGAGACAGATGTCGAGACCGATATGATCGGCGAGTTCGAGGGGGCCCATCGGCACGTTCGTCCCGAGCTTCATCCCGCGGTCGATGTCCTCCTTCGTCGCGACACCCTCGTCGAGCGTTCGAACGCCCTCGTTGATCCACGGCATCAGGATGCGATTCGAGACGAAGCCCGGCTTGTCGTCCGACTCCCAGGTCTCCTTGCCCAGCTCTTCGGCGAACTCGTGGGCGAGCGCGGTCGTTTTCTCCCCTGTGCGCTCGCCGACGACGACCTCGACGCCGTCCATCACCGGCACGGGGTTCATGAAGTGGACGCCGACGACGAGCTCCGCCCGCTCAGTTGCGCTCGCGATCGACGTGACCGAGAGCGTGCTGGTGTTGGTCGCGAGCACCACGTCGTCGGGCATCGTGTCGTCGAGATCGGCGAAGATCTCCTGCTTGATTGCCATCTCCTCGACTGCGGCCTCGACCACGAGATCACAGTCCGTGAGATCGTCGAGGTCCGTGGTCCCGGTGATCCGCTCGCGGGTCGCCGCCGCCTCGTCGTCGGCCAGCTTCTCGCTCTCGACGAGCCGCTCTAAGCTATCTCCGATCGCGTCGAACCCCCGTTCGACGAACGCCTCCTCGATGTCCCGCATCACCACGTCGTACCCGGCGGTGGCGGCGACCTGGGCGATGCCGTTGCCCATCGTTCCCGCGCCCACGACACCCACCCGCTCGATCGAGTCGAGTTCGCGCATACCCCCGCTCCGGGCGGCCCGCTCGTAAGCCTGCTGGAGCGTTGCTCGTTCTCCCCGTTGAGGGCGGACAAACAGCGGAAACTCTCATCACCCGAAAAAGTATGGAACGCACGGTTAGATGCCCGCCTCTACAGTCGACGGAACCGGAGCGAAACAGTAAATCCTCCGCTCAAGCGAAAGTACGGTGCGCTCGTGAGGTCACACCGTTGGTGGAATCAGTTCCACGGACTCACCCTTGCGTGTCTTGTCTACAATCTCAACCGGATCCTCTAACGACGGTAGTGAGAAAGATTATGTACTTCGACAGGAGTTGGACAATATGTTCGAAGATATACGGGCAAACTTTCTTTTCAGTCTTCGTAGAGCGGTGTTCGGATATTCCCTCGCGTTGCTCGTATCTCTCAGTGATATGTGGCTCATTCATGCTTTGGGAATCAGTACACCCGACGATCTCTTGACTCAGACACTTGTTCACGGAACTGGTTTGTACCTCGGCTTCACTCTCATGGCCCTATTTAATAGGCCAGCTGAAATCCCCAACTAAGCAGTACGCGCGTAGTGGACGGTCGTTTCGCAAGATCAAGTGTCCAAGGAAGAGGGGATTCAATAGAGCGGACAAACAGCGAAACGGTGCGGGCTACGCGGCGTGGAGCCGGTCGAGCGCCTCGACCATCGCCTCGACGCTCGCCCGGGTGATGTCGGCGTCGCTCGCGGCGACCGACACGGTTCGCCCATCGCGGCTCATCTCGACTTCGACCGTGACGACTGCGTCGGTGCCGCCCGTAATGGCGTCGACGTGATACGAGTCGAGCGTCGCATCGCTGCCGGTCCCGAGTGCCTCGCGGACGGCTCCCACCGCGGCGTCGACCGGGCCGCTGCCGGTGCCGCTCGCGGTGCGCTCCTCGCCGTTGATCCTGAGTCTGACGCTCGCGGTCGGCGTCCCGCTGCCGCTCGCGGCGGTGAGATCGAGGAGTTCGACCCGGCGCTCGCGCTCGCGGCCCTGTACTGTTTCGGCGATCGCGAGCACGTCGGCGTCGGTCACGCGCTTGCCCTCGCCGAGATCGGTGACCCGATCGGTGATCTCCGCGAGTTCGTCGTCGGTCACCTGCACATCGTGTTCTTCGAGCGCCGCTGCGACGCCCGCCCGGCCGGCGTGCTTGCCGAGCACGAGTCGTCGCTCGCGACCCACCATTTCCGGCGGATAGGGCTCGTACATCGCCTCGTCCTTCAGCGTGCCGTCGGTGTGGATGCCCGACTCGTGGGTGAACGCGTTCTCGCCGACCACCGCCTTGTTTGGCGCGAGCGGGACCCCGGTGGCGTCGGCGACGGTTCTGGCGAGGTCGTACAGCGTCGTGGTATCGACGGTCTCGACCCCATATCCGTGCGCAAGCGCGATCGCGACCTCTTCGAGGGCGACGTTGCCCGCACGCTCGCCGACGCCGTTGACGGTGGCGTGGACCAGGTCAGCACCGGCCGCCACGCTCGCGAGCGCGTTCGTCACCCCCAGCCCGAGGTCGTCGTGGGTGTGGGTACTGGTCGGGCCGCACTCGGCGAGAGCCGAGACCACCTCGACCGTGCGCTCGGGCGTCGCGTGCCCGACGGTATCGCAGTAACACACCCGGTCCGCGCCGGCGTCGAACCCCCGGCGGGCGAGCCGCGAGAGGAAGTCGACGTCGGCGCGGGAGCCGTCCTCGCCGAGGAGTTCGACCCAGAGGCCGTGATCGCGGGCGTACGCGACGAGCTCGGCCGTATCCGCGAGCACGTCCTCGCGGGTCGAGCCGATCTTCCCCTCGATATGGCGGTCGCTCGCGGGCACGACGAGGTTGATTCCGTCAACGTCGCAGTCGAGCGCGAGGTCGACGTCGTGGCGGACCCCGCGACAGAAACTCGTCACCCGGGCGTCGAATCCCGCGCTCGTGACCCGCGAGATGGCCTCGCGCTCGCCCGCGCCGGTGCAGGCGCTGCCGGCCTCGATGACCGACACGCCGGCACGGTCGAGCCGCCGCGCGATATCGACCTTCTCGGTGGGCGCGAGCGACACCCCTGGAGCCTGTTCGCCGTCGCGGAGCGTGGTATCGAGAAACTGTACGTCAGCGTCGGAGAGCGGAGTGGTTTCGGGGAGGCCCCCGAATAAATCGGTCACTGGTCATGATAGCCACTCGCACCGCCGCGCGGCAGGGTCTTAAAGAGGTGCCTTCTGGCAGATGTTGCTGTCCGATCCGTTCGTCGCTGTCTGCCGAGGGTTGAAGCCATCGTCGATCGATACACGAACATGGAGAAGACGTCCGCCGGCACGTCGGTCGGCGTCGACAACCCCTACGCGTTCGTCGAGCGGTGCGACCACCTGACCGACGACGGCCGGTGTCGGTACGCCCTCGAATACGCGGAACACGATCCCGGGTTCGCCGCCGAACGCCGAGCCGACGACTGCCGGTGTCCGGCGGCCGATCCCGCCGGTGAGTGGGACTGGCAAGACTGTCCCCACTTCCGGGCGCGAAACCGCTCCCGCGAGTGCGTCCGCTGCGGACTCGACGAGCGCCGGATGGCCCACTCCGAGGAGCGCCCGCTGCTCGAAGAACATCACCTCTCGTACGCCGACACCGACGACACGGAGCAGATCGACGACGGCGCGGACCACGGCGACGACGGCTCGGCCGACGAGCCAAACCACGAGATCACGGTCTCCCTCTGTCGGTGGTGTCACGCCAAGATCCACAACTCGTGGGCGCGGCTCGGCGATGACGCCAGTCCCGACCCAGAAGCGATCGCTGCACGCGAGGGACGACGGAGCCGCGAACAGAACGAGTTCGGCTTCGCCTCGGCAGCCGATCGATACGGCGACGAGTGAACCAGACGACCGACGAGCCAATACTGACAGTCAGGATGCGGCCGCGACGATCGGATTCCGCCGACTGGGGCGGCAGAGCCCTTATTTCTGTACCGTCCCACGAAAGCGCATGAGCCGTCCGACGCCCCACCTCGGCCACGTTCACCTCAAGGTTCGCGATGTCGAGCGCGCGGTCGCGTTCTACACCGACGTGTTCGATCTCGACGTGGGCGATCGCTACGGCCCGTTCGTCTTCCTCACCTTCGGCGACCATCACCACGATGTCGCCCTCCAAGAGGTCGGCTCCGACGCGACCGGGTCGGGACCAGGCGTCGGCCTCTACCACGCCGCGTTCGAGGTCGAGAGCCGTGAGGGGCTCCGACGGATCTACGAAACGCTCGACGAGCGTGGCGTCCGGGTCGACCCGATCGACCACGGCATCAGCGAGGCGTTGTACTTCGACGATCCCGACGGCAACGGGCTCGAAGCCTATCGTGACACTCGTGCGGAAAACGACCGCAACGAGTGGCAGGGGATGAACGAGCCGCTCGATCCAACGGCGCTGTAAGGAGTCGACGAGCGGGCGGGGCGGGCCGGTCTCAGGGCCAGAGGCCGCGCGCCTCGTGGGCCTCGGCGAGCCGGCGGAGCGCGACGATGTAGGCGGCGTCGCGCCACGTCGCGTCGTGGTCGTCGAACGCCGCGCGAACGTCCTCCCACGCGGTCAGCATCTCGGCTTCGAGCTCCTCGTTGACCTCCTCCAGCGACCACGCCCGGCGGTTGATGTCCTGAAGCCACTCGAAATACGAGACCGTAACGCCGCCGGCGTTCGCGAGAATGTCCGGGACGACCGGAACCCCACGCTCCTCGAAGATTGCATCCGCAGCGGTCGTGGTCGGGCCGTTCGCGCCTTCGACCACGATATCGGCCCGCACGTCGCCGGCGTTCGCCTCGGTCAGGACGTTGCCGATCGCGGCCGGGATCAACACGTCGACGTCGAGTTCGAGGAGGTCGGCGTTCGTGATCGCCTCGGCCTCCGGATAGCCGGTGACGGCCTCGGGCTGTTCCTCGTGCGAGCGCACGTCGTCCGTGTCGAGCCCGTCGGGGTCGTGGATCGCGCCGTTGACGTCCGAGACCGCGACGACCGAGGCTCCCCAGTCGTCGAGCTGGCGGGCAGCGTTCGCACCCACGCTGCCGAACCCCTGCACTGCGACCGTGGTCTCGGCCAGCGGGCGGTCGTAGTACTTGCACACCTCGCGTGCGACGATCGCGACACTCTGGCCAGGGGCCTCCTCGCGGCCGTAGCTCCCGCCGACGACGGGCGGTTTGCCGGTGACGACACCGGGGATGGTCTCGCCCTCCTGCATCGAGTAGGCGTCCATGAACCACGCCATCGTCTCGGCGTCGGTGCCCATGTCGGGGGCCGGGATGTCGCGGGTCGGGCCGATGACGGTCCGGAGCTCCTGGGCGAACCGTCGCGTGAGCCGTTCTTTCTCCTCGCCGGAGAGCGATTTCGGATCGACCACGACCCCGCCTTTCGCCCCGCCGAAGGGCAGATCCATCACCGCACACTTCCACGTCATCCACATCGAGAGCCCGACGCACTCCTCGTCGGTGACGCCGGGATGATAGCGGAGGCCGCCCTTGTAGGGTCCGCGAACGCTGTCGTGCTGGGCGCGATATCCAGTAAAGACCTCGACGGTGCCGTCGTCGCGCTCCATCGGCACCGACACCCGGTGGACCTGGGTCGGGTTCGACAGTCTGGTGACGACGTTCCGATCGATATCGAGTTGCGCGGCCGCGCGCTCTAACTGGCGCTCGGCGGTCTCACGTGCCGATTCCGGCTCTTCTTCCTCCGCTCTCTCGTCGGTTTCGGCGGTTGCCGCCGCCATCTCAGCGATCCCCTCGCCAGTGGCAGTCGGCTGCTGTGCGTGCCGCGGTGCTGTCGGCAGTTCCCATCGACTCGGTCCACGGACCGCATCTTGATAATACTAATGCTATTACGACATACCTGTGCATACTGTTCAATATTAGGACCACGGGGCGGCGTGTCGCTCCCCGTTCGAGCGGTTTCAGGGAGCTTTTAGGCGACTCTCACCAATGGTCAGCAATGACACGCATCGTCGTCGTCGACAACCACGGCCAGTTCACCCACCTCGAAGGCCGGGCGTTGCGCGACATCGGCGTCGAGACAGAGATCGTCGACAACACCACTCCGCCCGACGAGATCGACGCCGACGGTCTCGTCCTGTCGGGCGGGCCGTCGATCGACGAGAGCGGGCGGTGTGACGAGTACCTCGACCTCGGCGTCCCGGTTCTCGGGATCTGCCTCGGGATGCAGATCATCGCGGACGAGCTCGGTGGGGCGGTCGGTGCCGGCGACTACGGGGGCTACGCCGACGTGACCGTCGAGATCGACGAGCCCGAGGACTCGCTGGTGGGCTCGCTCGCGCCGGAGACCCGCGTCTGGGCGAGCCACGCCGACGAGGTGGTCGCCCTCCCCGACGGGTTCGTTCGCACGGGAAAGAGCGACGTCTGTGACATCGAGTCGATGAGCGATCCCGATCGGGGGCTCTACGGCGTCCAGTGGCATCCCGAGGTCGCCCACACCGCGGCGGGGGAGGAAGTCTTCGAGAACTTCCGCACCATCTGTGAGTCGTAACGTCTCGGCGAGTAGTGGGGTTTTACCTGCTCTCGTGCGGTGTAGCCGTCAATGACGACCACGCAGGGCGATCTCGCGGCGCTCTCGCGGTACGTGTTCCGCGCGCCGCGGTGGTACGCGAGCCTCGGGTTCGCGCTGGTGGTCGCCGCGCTCGCGGGCGTCGCGGCGTTCGACTCGCGGTTCGTCCTCGAAGACGCGTGGCAGGGGGTGTTCTTCATCGGGATCCCCACGGTGGTCGCGGCGGTGCTCACCCCGCCGGTCGACCGCCGACTCGGCGGACAGCTCACCCCGAACCGGGCGTCGCTGCTCGCGCTCGTGTGCGAACTCGTGCTCGTCGTCGTGCTCGTCGTGGCGGGCTTTCTCGCCGTGCTCACGCCGCTCGGCCAGGGGTTCGTCTTCGACGCGTTGACGATCGGGCTCGCGTCGATATTCGCGCTCCGGCTGCTCGCCGTGATGGCGGTCTCGCGGAAGTCGCTGCTCGCCGCGAGCGTGCCCGCGAGCATCCAGACCGCGACCGCCGCGCTGCTCGTTCTGATCTACAGCGGCACGATGCGGTTCGTCGAGGTCGGCGGCCCGCTGCTTCGATCGTACCTCTCGCGGCCGAGCCAGGGGCCCGCCGAGTTCCAGGCCGTCGAACCGCTCGACTTCGCGCTCCTCGGGCTGACCTGCGTGCTGTACGCGGTCGGCGTCCGGGTGTTCGTCGCCGCGATCGACCGGCCGTGGCGGCGGAGCCTCGGCGTCTCGGTGCTGGACTTCGTCCGGGGGTTCATCGGCCACATCGCCGAGGGCACACGGGAGCTGGAGAAGTTCTTCGAGGCGCTCGGCGAGGAGGCGATCGTCCCCGTCTCGGTGCTCGCCGCCCGCCGGCCCGACGGCACCGAGAAAGCGCGCTTCGTCCTCCCGATGATCCATCCGGGACCGATGGGCGAGATCGGCGGCGGCAACCTCCCCGAACGGGTCGCCCGGAGCGCCGACGGCCTCGGCTTCCCGCCGCACGCCACTGCTGGCCACGACTTCAACCTCGTGACCGAGCACGAGGTCGACACGGTGCTCGACGCGGCCGCGCGTGCACACGAGCGTATCGAGTACACGGAGACCGCGACGCCGGGCCGGCGCGCGACCGTCGGCGAGGCAACCGTGACCGGCCACGCCGTCGGCGACAGCGCGCTGCTCGTCTCGACGTACGCCCCGGGGTTCGCCGACGACGTCGACTACTCCGTGGGGCTCTCGGCGGCCGCGGAGGCGCGCTCACGCGGGCTCTCGGACGTCTTGCTCGCCGACGCCCACAACTCCAACAACGGGCTCGAAGGCCCGGATCTCGGTCACGTCGTCCCCGGCAGCCAGCGATCGTTCGACCTGATGGAGGCCGCCGGCACGGTCGCCGAGGGGCTCCGGAACGCGCCCCGGGACACCCTCAAACTCGGCGTCGCATGGGACGAGACGCCGTGGGAGCCCACCGACGGCATCGGCCCGCTCGGCATCCGGGTCGCGGTGTTCGACGTCGGCGGTGACACCACCGCCTACGTCCTGATCGACGGCAACAACATGGAGCCGGGTCTCCGCGAGACGATCGTCGGCTCCCTTCCCGTGGACACCGCCGAAGTGCTCACGACCGACACCCACGTGGTGAACACCGTGAGCTCGACCAACCAGGTCGGCGGCGCGATCGACGCCGACGAACTCGCGGCGCGGATCGAGACCCTCGTCGAGGAGGCACTCGCCGACCGCGAACCCGTCGCCGCCGGGATGGCGACCGAACGCGCCGAGGTCACGGTGTTCGGCAACGACCGGACCGAGACGCTCGCGAGTCACGCCAACGCGATGGTGGCGATGGGTGGCGCACTCGCCGCCGCCCTCGTCCTCGCGCTGATGGCGGTGAGTGTCCTGCTCTTTTTCGCCGCCTAGATCCTCCGGGTTTCATTCGCTGTGGGAGCGATGGCGAGATGCTACCGCTTCGAGCCGGTCCGACGAACGCGCGCCGTCGGCGCGTGGACGCTCGTCCGCGGTCGACGGGCCGCGTGCTCACTCGCCCGATGTCGTCCATCGGGTGATCGGGACGAACCGCACGAGCCGGCCGAACGACCGCCACGCGAGCGCGAGGAGGAGCGCACCGACCGCGTCCGCGATCGCATCGGCGACGCTCGCGGTTCGGTAGGGGATCGGCCACTGAACGAGCTCGACGCCGATCCCGAACCCGACCGCGAGCACGACGGCGAGGACCACCCGACTGCCGTCGCGGTTCGACGACACCGACGCGTACAGTAGTGTCCCCGTGAGCCCCGCGTACGCGAGTGCGTGCGTCCACTTGTCCGCCCCGACGATCCCGAACGGTCCCATCGTCGGCGCTGCCGTCGGGTCGGGTTCGAGGACCGACGCGACGAGGATGACGCAAGCGACGACGGCGACGAGCGCGTAGCGAACGGAGCGGGCGGCGAGAGGCACGCGCACGCTGGTCATGTACCGCCCACGAAAACGACCGACAAAAGGCGTGCGATCGTCGGGCAACGGCCGCCGCCGAGCGCTCACTCCGCGGGCTTGCCGAGCGCGAACAGCGTCATCGGAGTCCCGTCCGCGGCGCGTGGCGAGAGATGTTCGGTCACGCGATCGTCGAAGAACGTGAACCCGCGTCCGCCGAGCGCACGGTGGGCGTAGGTGGCGAGGTAGAGCCGCCCGAGCGCGATCCCGCCTTCGAGCTGTGCGAGCCGGTAGCCCCGATTCCCGCATCGCTCGACGATCGCCTCCACGTCGGCCATCAGGTAGACGTTCGCCGCGGCGTCGCCCACGACGGACTGGCCGAGCGCGAGCTGGCCGGCGGTCTCGCGGTCCGTCTCGCCGATCCGTTCGAGCGTGTCCTCGGCGTGGTGGTACTGATAGGCCCCGCTCGGAACTCCCTCGACGGCGTGGACGAGACAGTAGGGGTCCACGAGCGTCGACGGCGCGCGTGATCCGTCCCCTCCATCGGATCCGAAACAGTCGAACGGAACGCCACCGAGCGCGCGATCGAGGACCGTGGCAAATTTCCGGGCGCTGATCGGCTCGTGGCTGTACTCCCGGAGCGATCCACGCCGCCCGATGGTGTTTTCGACGGGCCGTGCGGAGGCGGTATCGCTGTCGACAGGGTCGAGGTCGATCCGCTCGCCATCGCCCGGAGAGTGCGTGCCAAAGCGGTCCGCGTCGTCCGCAGCGGTGGTGAATCGCTCGCGCCACTCGTCGGCTGCCGTACCATCCGAAAGAGTGCTCGCACGCCACGCGTCGGGGATCAGCGGGTAGTCGACCGGCTCGGAGGTGAGTTCGGTCGCGGGATCGATCGGGTCGATGGGTTCGACCGTCCGAACGTCCGCCTCGGAGTCGTCACGGCCCACGGCGACGAGTTCGAGGGGTGCCTGGTCGTCGGGATCGAGACCGAGCAGGCGAACCACCGAGTCGTCGGCGAACCCAGTCACGATCTCGGCGCGGTGGCCGGACGCGTGTGCGACCGCGAGGAGGTTCGCGAGGATCGTTCCGGAGTCCCAGAACGCGTGGCGGTAGGTCCGTTCGCGATACTTCCACGCGTTGCGCCACCACTCCGAGGTCGCCACGATCGTCACGGGTGCGTCGGCGACGCCCGCGTGATCGCCGGCGGCATCGGCCAGCACGCCACGGTAGTCGCCCTCGCGCAGGACGTGGAACTCGTCGGTGTCGGGATCGTAGTGATAGACGCCGGCCTCGATCCCGTTATCGTCGTTCTCGCTGCCGTCGAGATCGCCGGTGATCGCGTACAGATCGACGTGGTAGAGCTTGCCGGTGCAGGCGGCCGCGCGGAACGACGCGGTCTCGCCGCGGACTTCGAGCGTCTTCGTCACGCCGGCGGCGTAGTGACAGAGCGTCGTGAGATCGATCGTTTCTGGGCCGTCGCCAGGCGTCCCCTCCGGCTCCACGGTATCGTTCGCGATGGCCTCCAGGACCGGCACTTCGGGCGGCGTCGAGACCGTTCCGAGCGAACGCCGCGACAGGTCGACGTACGTTTTCGATGGGTGGGGCCGGTTCGAGAAATCCAGCTCGAAGTCGTCCGCGCGCAGCGTGCGCGGCGAGTGCTTCGTCCGCTCGTGGTACTCGCGGGCGTCGACCATGGAGGGCCTTGCTCCAACGGCGACAAGTCCTTTCGGGTGGGGGTTCGCGGTAGTGTTCAGATAAGCCGGAGAAGTCGAGACAACGATAGCAACCGCAACCGGTTCGAAAGCCCCCGACACGCTCGGCTCCCGCGGCTCGCTGCGGTCTTCGGCCTTCGGCCTGCGGTCCTTACTTCGCCGGGGTTCGCCGAGCACCGGGAGAGCAGGGCTCTCCCGAGCAGCCGGCGCGAAGCGCCGGCGACGGCCGGCCCCTTTCAATCCCACCCGGCCCGGGTTTCCTCGGTTAGTGCCCCTCATCCGAGCACCGCCAGGTTCGCCGGCGCGGTCCATCGTGGATCGTGGGGGATCGACGCGATGCGACCGGATCGACCGCAAGCGTTTCGCCGTGCGGCCCGAACTCGAAGCATGGTCGAACGGATCACGCTCTACCGCGCGCCCACCACCGCGGCCGACGCCGACGAGATCGCCGCGTGGCTCCGCGAGCGCGTCGACGCCGCAGTGACGGTCCGCGACCGATACCTCGATCGCTTCGTCGACGACGACCTCCCCGCAGCGTTCGCGCGGGCGCGGGTGCTCGATCCATACGAGCGCGAGACGGGCAACGAGATGCTCGGGATCGTGCGGTACGAGGAGCGCGCCATCGAGCACCCCGAGCGCGCGGGCGGGGTGATCTACGACGGCCAGGGGGTCCAGCGCGCGCTGAGTGCTCGAATCCCGGCCGACGAGCGCGACCTCGATCACCTCCACGTCCCCCTGCTCGATCGCGTGCTCGGGACGTGGGGCGCACACGACAAACGGTGGCACAAGCGGGTGAACGTCCTCGGCCAGCCGGCCCTGCTCTCGGTGCCCGGTCTGTTCGAGGCCCCCGCGAAGCCCGAAGCCTACTACCAAGCACAGCAGCGCCACGCCATGCTCTCGGGGGATGCGCCGCCGCGCGAAGTCCTCGAAAACCAGGTCGACGGCGAGTTCCTCGTCGACGACGATCCCCGCACGACCGACGCGCTGAAGGGGTACGTCCTTCAGGCGGTCGAGTACCTCGACACGGGCTCGGCCTTCTGTGACGACGAGCGGTGTCGCCTCCACAACGCCCACCGACAGCCAGGCGTGATCGAAGCACAGCTCCGCCAGCCCACGTTCTGCGAGACCCATGCCGAACGGTACGGATAGAGTCCGACCCGGTTATTCGCCAGATCCGACGACTCGCCCGCTCGACAGCCTGACGAACCCGAAGCCGAACGTCTCGTGGGTGTGATCGACCGTCCGATCGGCGAGCGGTCGGCGCGCGGCCGCCACGCGCTCGTCGAGGGATTCCCACGGCGGGTTCTCGTAGCGCAACTGGGTCGCTGGTGGGGTACTCGCGGCGACGAACAGCCGGAACGCGGCGTCGAGCGGCCGCGCGCTGGCCCGTGAACTCCGTGCGGCGTCGAGCAGCGCGACGCGGCCGCCAGGTGCGACGAGATCGAGCCAGCCGTCGACCGCCGCCGCCGGATCGGCGAGCATCCCGACGACGAAGCTCGCGAGCACCGCGTCGACGGGCCCCTCGATCGGGGGCTGGGTGGCGTCGCCACGAACGAGATGGACGTTCGACCGGCCCTCGCGCGCGATACGGGTGGCTGCCCGGTCGAGCATCCCGCGGGTGAAGTCGACGCCGACGAGGGTTCCAGTGGGGCCGACCCGCTCGCGAAGGTATCGAAAATTCGCCCCCGTCCCACAGCCCATCTCGATCACGGTGTCGCCCGGCGAGAGGTCGAGGCTCCGGGCGGCCGCCTCGCGCCACGAGCCGACGCCGGGGAGCGTGGCGATCGCGTCGTAGAGTCGGGCCCACCGGCCGTAGAACGTCTGTGCCGTCGAAAGGTCGGCCATCGTGATCACTCAGACGAGATCGCGCACGCGCTCGGCGGCGGCCTCGGCGCTCGGTGCGAGCAGGTACGTGATCGGCTCGATCCCCATCGCGCCGGTCTGGTAGAGCACGTCCGCCTCGGCGACCGGGACATCGGCGATGGCTGCCTCGACCTCGGTCTCGCCGTCGAACGCCACGAGTTCGAGCCCCAGTGATTCGAGCCGATCGCGGAGGGCGTCGTCGTACCGGAGATCGAGCGCGGCGCGGGCGTCGCTCCCGTTCGCGCGCGCGGCGAGCAACACGCCCGCGACGTGGCCCGAGACGCCGAACTCGGGGTCGCCCGGCACCGTGGTCCGGCCCTTGACGTCGAAGATCCGGCCGGGAACGCCCGCCACGTCGTCGATCCCCTCGGCGTCGGGGGTGCACTCGACGAGGTTCGAGCCGACGTTCGGGATCAGCCCAGCGAACCCGCTGGTGTTCTCCAGTACTCGAAGCCCCCGCCGGACCGACGACCGGGTGCGTTCGGCCGCCCGGAGCGTCCCCTCGGGATCGTGGACGTCGTACCCGCCGTTTTCGGCGAGTTCGGGCACCCGCTCCTCGTGGAGCCGCGCGAGCAGGTCGCCGCGTTCGAGCCGCCGGATCAGCACCTCGATCTCGACGAGCGCGCCCACCGGGGTCAGGTCGCCGGTCGCGAGACCGTCGGCGAGGTCGTCGGCGAGGTCGCGCACCCGCTCGTCGTGAAGGACCTCCTCGTTCCGGGCGACCTCGCCGTGGGCGTACTTCGAGACCGCGGACTGGCTGATGCCGAGGATCGACGCGACCTCGCTCTGGGTGAGGTCGCGCTCGCGCAGCCGTTCGGCGAGCATCGAGCGAAACGTCGGGAGAAACTCCTCGACGACGAGCTCCTCGACGAACTTCATGGGCCGTCGCCCTCCGACCTGTGCCGCCGGTCGGTGGAGTCGTCGGTTCGGCCGTCGCCGGGCTCTACGCGGTCGCCGGCTCCATGACTGTCGAACTCGTCGTCGCCGCCGATCTGGGAGGCCTGGGGCCCGGCCTGATCCTGGTACTTCGAGCCGCGCTCCGTTCCGTAGGGCCGGTCGGCGGCGGTTTTGAGCTCGGTGAAGATCACCTGCGAGATCCGCATTCCGGGAGTGAGTGCGACGGGTGCAGTGCCCAGATTCGAGAGTTCGAGCGTGACCTGGCCCCGGTAGCCCGGATCGACGATCCCCGCGGTGGCGTGGATCACGACCGCGAGCCGCCCCAACGAGGAGCGGCCCTCGACCCGCGCGATCAGGTCGTCGGGGACCTCGACGCGCTCGACGGTCGTTCCGAGAACGAAATCGCCGGGATGGAGGATGAACTCCTCGCCGTCGTCGACGTGGGTTTCGGTGACGTACTCCTCGACTTCGTGTTCGGAGTCGGGGTGGATACACGGAATGTTCGTGCGCTGGAACTCCAGAAATTCGCGGCCCAGCCGGAGGTCGACGCTCGCGGGCTGGACTTGCAGGTCGGGGTCGGCGAGCGGCTCGACGACGAGGCTGCCCTCGTCGAGCCGGCGGTGGATGTCCGCATCCGAGAGGATCATGACCGAAGTCGACGGCGGCGACGGCCTAAAACTTCCCGTCGCGCTGCCGTGCAAGCACAACGGTTTCCCCGACGACTCCCTCGACTTCCGATACGATGTCTGCTTCACGGGTCGGTCCGCCGACCGATCGCACCCGGATCGGCTGGTGGGCGTTCGTGCTCGCGCTCGCCGTCATCGCCGGGTTCGTGGCCTACTCGTTCGTCGGGATGGCGGTGCTCGGGGTGTTCGGTTACTACGCCACCAGGCCGATCTGTCGCCGCCTCGCCGACCGGATCGACTCGGACGGGATCGCGGCGGGCATCACAGTCCTGCTGGTCGTCGTGCCGATCCTCCTGCTCGTGGCCTACGCGGGGTTCAACGTCTTTCAGCAGGTCCAGGGGGCCGTCGGCGCAAGCGGTTCGGGCGCGTTCGGGGGGGTCGTCGATCTGAGCATGGTCCCGGCCGAGCAGCGAGGGACGGTGCGGACGCTCCTCCAGAACCCGGCACAGATCGTCAGTCAACCCCAGCAGATGGCACAGTCGGTGGTCACCGTCGGCGCGCAGGCGTTCGGCGCGGTCGCCGGCGGGATCGTGCTCGTCGGGCTCGCGCTCACGCTCTCCTTCTTTCTCCTCCAGAACGACGACCGGCTCGGCGGCGGGCTCGAAGCGCTGTTCGGCGGTCGGGACACGGTGGCGTACGCCTACGCCGCGGCGGTCGACGAGGACCTCGAATCGGTGTTCTTCGGCAACCTCCTGTTCGTGCTCACGATGGCGGTGATCGCGACGATCGCCTACGGGGCGACGGATCTCCTCGCGCCCGCGGGCCTCGGCGTGCCGATGGTGCTCGTCCTGGGGGTCCTGACCGGCGTCGCCAGCCTGATCCCGGTCGTGGTGGGCAAGGTGATCTACCTCCCGGTCGTGGCGTATCTGGGAGTACAGGCGCTCCGGACGGGCAGCGGCGGTGCGATCGCGTTCGTCGTCGGGGCGCTCGTGGGCTACTTCCTCGTGCTCGACATCCTGCCACAGACGTTCATCCAACCCTATATCACGGGCCGACAGCTCGACATGCTGGTGTTGATGTTCGCGTACATCCTCGGGCCGATCCTCTGGGGCTGGTACGGCTTCTTCCTCCTCCCGATCGTGTTCATCGCGATCCTCGAACTCGTCCGGATCGTGCTTCCCGAACTCGTCCGCGGCGATCGGCTCACGCCCACGGTCTCGCTCGGCGAGGGCGTCGGGACCGATCCGCGGTCGGCGCGCGACGACGTCCCTGCCGGGGGGACGACCGATGCGGACGAGGACGACGACCCGGCCGGGGCGGACTGACGCCCGCCGTCGAGCGCTGGGGGTGCGCCCACCGGGAGCCTCAGTCCTTCGGGGGGACGTACTCGACGTCCGTCGGAACGCGCTCCCCCTCGGGGAGATCGACGACGATGGTCGAGGAGAGTCTGTTGAACAGCCGGACGTACTCCTCCTCCATCGCGAGCCAGCCGATCAGCACGTCGAGGGGCAGCACGAACGCCTTCCCGAAGCTCTCGATCGCCGCCGCCGGGTAGCCGATCTCCCCGCCCCGTTCGTCGGTCACCGCGATGTCCATCACCATCTTCCCGGCCGACTGACCGCGATAGCCTTCGAGCGCCGTCCAGTAGAGCCAGAACCCGACGCCGTTGGCCCCGAGAAACGGGATCGACACGAAGAACGCGTCGGTGGCGAGGGTGAAGAGGTCCCCCACCCCGCCGAACGTCGAGACGACCGCACCGACGAGCAGGAGATCGATCAGCCACGCGACGAAGCGATCGTCCCACGACGCGAGGTGGAGTTTCGTCCTCTCCACCGATCCGCCCGATCCGGCGTCGGTGTCGTCGCTGCCCATGCCCCGGTGTTCTCCAGTATCTCACTTGCTGGTTCTGGCGGGGTCCGGACCCCGCTCCGCGGCGGAAGGGTGTCTTCAGGGCGATCACCACAAGAAACTTACTGGTTCCGGCGGACACCGACACATGCGCATCGAGCGTCGTTCCCTCCTCGGAGCCGTGGGGAGCGTCGCCGTCGTCGGGGTGACTGGATGCATCTCGTCGACGGGATCCGAACCGGGAACGGAATCGGGGAAGTCCGGCGAGACGGCAGCGGCGTCCGGAGACGCTCGGACGGTGACGAGGGGGAACTCCGAGTCGCTCTCGTTTACTGCCGAAGCTATCGAACAGCCGTCATCGGAAGCGCCCGCTCGGATCGAGGCGGCGCTGAAGAACACCGGACCGGCACCCGTTCGCGTCGGTCTCGGCCCGACGTTGCTGTTTTCCGACGACACGGGGGATCTGGCGTGGTCGAGCGAGGTCGTCCTAGACCCCGACGATCCCGGCGTGAAGATGCCAGGCGAGACGCGGCTGGTCGACGGCTGTTGGCGACACCTCGCAGACGCGGAACAACCGATCCAGAGCATCTTGGGGTGGCGGACGATCGAGCCGAACGGGTCGCTCCGCGAGACGTTCGACGCGTACACCCGCGGCGATTCGGGGTCGTGTCTCCCCGAGGGAAGGCACCGGTATCAGAGCCAGGTTCTCGTCGGGAACGAATCGCACTCGGTGACGACGACACTCGTCGTGCGGATATCGAGCGACCGTACGCTCTCCGCGACGGCGAGGGTCGGACAGTCCATCTCCGAACGGACACCGGGTTCGGCTCGGGCAACGACCTCGTCGACGCCCGCCATGACGCCAAGCACCCCGGTCGGAACGTCGGATGCGGGGGCCGACCTCGGGCTCACCAACACTGACGACGAACGCCACACGGTCCGTATCGTGGTCGAAAAGGGCGGGAACGCACCGCTGTTCGACCGGGAGACGACCGTTTCGGCGGGCGAGTCGATGGAGTGGGACCTGCCGCTCGACGAGGCCGGCACGTACCGGATCACGGCCACGCTCGACGGCGGCGCGAGCGCCACGTACGAGTGGGCGCTCGACGATCCGTCGGCCGCGGCCGCACGGATCGTCTACATCGACGTCGAGGACGGCGACGTCGGCTTCACGAACATGTACGTCTGAGGGGCGCTGCCGGATCGGTTGCTGGCCGGCTCGTCCCGACGCGGAGCCGCGACGCCTGCGAGCCTGGCCGTCGGAGGGTGACGAGGACTGCCGACCACCGAGTAGCCAGCCCTATATCCATCGCCGTCCCCGTACACGCCATGAAACAGGCCATCGTCGCGCGCACGGACCTGGGGATGGGCCGGGGGAAGCTCGCCGCCCAGGTCGCCCACGCCTCGCTGTCGGCCGTCGAGGACACGTCGGCGACCGTTCGGAAGGAGTGGCAGGGCGAGGGCCAGACAAAGGTGGTGCTCAAGGGGGATGGGGAGCGGACGCTGTTCGAGCTCGCGGACCGCGCCGAGCGCGAGGGGCTGCCCCACGCGGTGATTCGAGATGCGGGCCGCACCCAGCTCGACCCCGGCACCGTGACCGCGCTCGCGGTCGGGCCCGGCGAGGATCGCGTCGTCGATCGCGTCACGGGCGATCTCTCGCTGTACTGACGCTGTGGAGACCCCGGACTACTCGGGGTAAGTGAACACGCGGCGCTCGCACGCGGTACAGGCGAGCACGTCCTCCGGGCCGTTCGACCCGGGGCCGCCACAGCACGCCGCGGTGGTGGTCACCTCGACCGGTCCCTCGCAGGCCGGACACCGTTCGAGGAACAGCCGCAGCGGCCTGGCGGCCGCGAGGCGATCCGTCCGAGGGAGGGCGTCGAGCGCCTCGACCGCTCCGACCTCGGCGATGGCGACCGGACGCGAGAGCCACCGCTCGCTCGCCACTGTGTCGGCGGCCTCGCTGAGGACGAACCACTCCCCGTCGGCGGTTTCGACCCGATCGACGGTCGTGGTCGCATCGACGGTCGCCCTGACGGCGTCGGCGAGCGCGTCGGACTCCAGCGCCCGGAGGGACGCCATCCCGTCGCGCCACCGCTCCCTGACCCACTCGTCGAGCACGAGCGTCTCGCCCTCGGCGACGAGCACGCCGGCATCGAGGAGTCGATCGGTCACCGCCTCGCCTGACGGGTCGTCGGCGAGCGATCCGGGTGAGTGTGACGGTGGCCGTTCCGCTTCGTCGATGGACGCGCCGTGTGAAACATCGAGCGGGAGGTGGGCGACGAGTCGCGGCGCGATCTGCGGGGTGTAGGGCACGAGATATCCCCGCAGCGCGATCGCTGCGCCACCGGCGATACCGACCCCGGCGGCTCCGATCGGCGTGGCTCGCGCGATGACGGCGCAGGCGAGGCCGAGCAAGCCGGCGTTGAGCGCGGTGCAGGGCCAGCACCGCCGCTCACCGGTGTACGCCGGTCGACGGAGACCGTCGAGCGCCTCGCGCATGGTGGTCGTTATCCCGTCGCTCGGCATGAACGTTGCGTCGGTCGTGGTTTTCCGCACGACGACCGTCGTGTTTCGACGGAACACAATCGATTTACCATCGGCCGACGGAGCGCCCGACATGAGGGAGGACGGGTTCACATGCGGATAGTCGTCGTCGGCGCGGGCGACGTCGGAACGCACATCGCACGGGATCTCGCCGACACGCACGACCTCAGCGTGGTCGACACGGACCCCGAGCGGATCGAATCGCTCGGGTCGTCGCTCGACCTCGCCGCGACCGAGGGCGACGGCCGGTCGCTCGATGTCCTCGAAGCGGCCGACATCCACGAGGCCGACGTCGTGATCGCGAGCACGGACGACGACGCGGTGAACGTCATGGTCTGTGGCGCGGCCGCGAACGTGACCGACGCGTTCACGATCGCGCGGGTCAAATCCGGCGAACTCTTCGACACGTGGCAGGAGTTCGGCGACACGTTCGGCGTCGACCGGATGCTCTGTGTCGATCGCCTCGCCGCGACGGCGCTGGTTCGGACGGTGACGCTGCCTGGCGCGCTCGCCGCCGGTACGTTCGTCGACGATCGGGTGGAGATGGCGGAGTTCGAGATCGAGGCCGACCACGAGATCGCGAACCAGCGCGTCGCGGACGCCGACCGCTTCCCGTCGCTGACGTTCGCGGGACTCCTCCGAGACGACGAAGTGGTGATCCCGACCGGCGAGACCGTCATCGAGCCGGGCGATCGACTGGTCGTGATCGGGAGCCCGTCGAGCGTGCGGCGGTTCGCGACGACGCTCTCGCCGACGGCGGCGCTCGATCCGGAGGACGATGTCGTGGTGATCGGCGGCGACGAGATCGGGTGTCGAACCGCCGAGCTGTTCGCCGAGCGCGGGTTCACGCCGACGCTGATCGAACACGATCCCGAGCGCGCGGCCGCACTCGGGGAGCGGCTGTCGGGCGTCTCGATCGAGGAGGGCGAGGCCACGTCGGCCGCGTTCCTCCGCGACGTGGGCGTCGGCGACGCGGAGCTGGTCGTGAGCACGCTCGACGACGAGACCAACTACCTCGTCTCGTTGCTCGCCCGCCGCGTCGGGGCGGATCACACCGCCAGCGTCGTCGACGAGCGCGAGTTCGTCGACCTGTTCGACGCCGCCGGTGTCGACGTCACCGTGCAACCGCACACGGTCGTTGCCGAGGAGATCGCCCGCGCCACGAGGGCCCACACCGACGAGGCCGCGATCCTCGAACGCGACAGCGCCGAGGTGCTCGAGATCACCGTCGAACAGGGGAGCGAACTCGCGGGCGAAGCGATCGAGGACGCGGCCCACGACCTTCCCGACGGGTTCGTGATCGGCGCGATCGTCCGCGAGGGATCGCTCACGACGCCCCGCGGCGGCACCGTGGTTCAGGTCGGCGATCACGTCGTCGCGTTCGCCGATGCGGACGCGCTCGACGCGGTCGCGGCGGCGCTGTGAGCACGTTCCGATCGGTCCACCGAAACGCCTGGCCCGAATCGGTGGGCGACTGATGCGCGAGGCCCATCCCACCGAGCGCGCGGTCGGCATCGATCACTACGTCAGCGACGCCGACGGCACCGGTGGCCGGCTCCGAGCGCGCCCCGACGACTTCCGGGTGCGCGAGATCGAACGTGGGGAGTTCGAGCCGATCGACGCCGCATCCGACGCGTACCCACATCTCGTCTTTCGAGCGACGCTCCACAACTGGGACACCAACGACTTCGCCGGCGCGCTCTCGAATGGTCTGGAAATCAGCCGCGAGCGCGTCGCGTGGGCGGGCACGAAGGACAAGCGCGCCGTGACGACCCAGCTGTTCTCGGTCGCGGGCATCGAGCGGGACGCGCTCGCCGACGCGGCTGCGGGCCTCGACGACGTCGATCTCACGCTGGTCGGCCGGTCGGGGCGCGCGCTCCGGTTCGGCGACCTCGCGGGCAACGCCTTCGAGATCGTCGTCCGCGACGCCGAGACCCCATCTGTGGAGGCGATCACCGACGATCTCCGGGCGTTCGGGGGCGGCGAGACCGACGGTGGCGATACCGATACGGGTGCCGACGCGACTGCGGACACCACGGCGACGGTCGGCGTCCCGAACTACTTCGGCCAGCAGCGGTTCGGCTCGCTACGGCCCGTGACCCACGAGGTGGGCCTCGAAATCGTCCGCGGGAACTGGGCCGGGGCGGTGCTGGCCTACGTCGGCAACCCCTACGGAAGCGAGCCCGACGACACCCGCGAGGCGCGGGCGTTCGTCGAGCGCGAGCTGCGAGCCGACGATGGAGAAACAGGGCTGAAGGCGAAAACCGACGGCTGGGAAGCGGCGCTGGAGCGCCTCCCGAACCGGCTCGGGTTCGAGCGCTCGATGGCCCATCGCCTGGTCGAGAACGGTGCGGGGAGTGAGGCGGCCTTCCGGGCGGCGCTCGAAGCCGTCCCGAGCAACCTCCAGCGGCTGTTCGTCAACGCCGCTCAGTCCTACCTGTTCAATCGGATCCTCTCCGAGCGTCTCGAACGCGGCCTGGCGTTCGATCGCGCGGTCGCGGGCGACGTCGTCTGTTTCGCCGATCCCGATGCGCCCGAGGGACTCCGACTCCCCGATCCGGGCCGGAGCCAGCGCGTCACCGCCGACCGGGTCGATACCGTGAACCGTCACGCGGCGCGCGGCCGAGCGTTCGTCACCGCGCCGCTCGTGGGCACCGAGACCGAGCTGGGCGCGGACGAACCGGGCGAGATCGAGCGTGAGGTGCTCGACGAGGCCGGGATCGCGCCCGCCGACTTCGATCTCCCCGGGGCCTTTCACTCCACGGGGACTCGCCGAGCCGTGCTCGTCGAGTGTGATCTCGACATCGAGCGCGACCCCCTCACCCTCGATTTCAGTCTCCCGAAGGGCTCGTACGCGACCGTGCTGCTCAGAGAGTATCTGAAAGTCGATCCCGTCGATCTCGGGTGAGAACGACCGGTTTATCCGCCGCGTCGCCGAATCCCGCGCATGGAGTGTGGCCGGTGTGGCGCGCGACTCGACCGGGCGGGCGATTTCTGCCTGACCTGTCGGACCGCGAGCGTCGAGTGCGTCGTGCTCGACTGCGGGCGCGAGCGCGCGGCCGCCACCAGCCTCGCCGACGGCGAGCGCGTCGGGACGTGGACGGTGACGACCATCGAGGAGGACGGCGAGGACCGACCGCGCGAACGCCGGAACTTCGCCGGGCGGATCGCCGACGAAGTCCACCGCAAACGCCCCGACGCCGTCTACGCCACCGGCGACCGCGAGGTGCTCCGCGCGGTGCGCGCACAGTTGCACTACGACTGCCGGCGGATCGCCGATCCCGGCGACGACCCGGTGGCGACGGTGCTCGAACGCGCCGCCGAGCCCGCGCTCGCGGTGGTCGAGACGCCGCCGCGCGAGAAGTTCGGGGGGAGTCACTCGACGCTCGTCGGCGGCCGGACGGGGCGAGACACGGTCGGCGTCGCGGCCGATCACCCACACGTGAAGAAGGTGATCCCGGGACCGATCGACGCCGGCGGGCGTGGGTCGCGGACGGGCGTCCGCGCGAAGGCGACCCGGGCCGACAC
The DNA here is from genome assembly GCF_000334895.1 of Halococcus agarilyticus. Lineage (NCBI taxonomy): Archaea > Methanobacteriati > Methanobacteriota > Halobacteria > Halobacteriales > Halococcaceae > Halococcus > Halococcus agarilyticus. The sequence continues at coordinate 115,141 of NZ_BAFM01000011.1, forward strand.
CAATGGCAACGTCCGACTCCTCCTCCGGGACGGATCGAGCGTGCAAGAGGTGCAGGTGGTGACGACCGCCGCCGACCGCGACCAGGGCGAACGGGTACGCGAGGACCTCAATCGTGGACTCGCCGACGCCGATCTCCGGGAGTGAGCGCGCGAACGAACACGAAGGGTTTTACTCGGTCGTCGCCGTAGCGGCGTCACCATGGGTAATCAGGAAGTCGGGAGTGCGGGTCGGTTCGGCGCACGCTACGGCCGCGTCTCGCGCCGGCGCGTCGCCGAGATCGAGGCCGACATGAACGACGATCACGGCTGTCCCGAGTGCGGCGAGGATAGCGTCGATCGAACCGACACGGGCATCTGGGAGTGCGGCAAGTGCGGCCACGCCTTCGCCGGTGGGGCCTACCGGCCCGAGACGCCCGGCGGGCGGACCGTCGAGCGCTCGATCCGGGCCGCGCTCGCCGACGAGGGTAGCGAGGACGAATGAGCTACAAGTGCTCGCGGTGCAAGCGCGACGTCGAACTCGACGACTACGGTGGCGTGCGGTGTCCGTACTGCGGGCACCGCGTGCTGCTGAAGGAGCGCAGCCGCGACGTCAAGGAGATCGACGTCGAGTAGCGTGGACGAGCGCCACGAGACCCTTCTCACGTTCGAGTACGATTCCGCCGCGCGCGCGACGACCGTCGAGGCGAGCCTCCGACCAGAGATCGGCGACATCGAGGGCGATCGCACGCGGGCGAGTCTCGCGCGCGACGGTGCCGACCTCCGGCTCCGCATCGCGGCCGCGGACCTCGTCGCGCTCCGCGCGGGCCAGAACACGTGGCTCTCGCTGACGGCGGTCGCCGAACGGTGTGCGGCGGCCGGATCGGATCGAACGACCGCCAACGACCGCTGAAAACGGCGAACGACCGTGCCCGAAGCGCGGACAGCCCGGCCGGCAGCCTGCAATCGCAGGCTCAACACAGTTGCTGTGTGGCAGGATACTGTGTGATGCAATGGTACGAGATCTCACCGACGACGACAGGGGCAAATCGGTTGTCGACCACGAGGGAAACCGTGTTGGCAGCATCACCGACACCCGAGATGGGCGGGGGGTCGTCGAAACGGACGACGATTCGAGCCTCACGGACAAGCTCAAATCGGCGCTCAGCTGGGACGACTCCGACGATTCACACGAGCTGCGAAACGACGATGTGGACAGCGTCAACGACGACGAGGTCCGCCTTCGCAACCTGTAGCCGGTCGGTCGCGACCGCCCTTGGACACACGAATTTTTCCTGCAAGCGCCGAAACGAGTCGAGAGCCGTCGCAGCACTCGGTGGGCATCACGCCAACGGGATCGGTTCGAAAGCGGGGGTTTTTCCCTCCTGCCGCCGAGGTGACGGGTATGCAAGGTAATCTACCGCCGGAAGCACAGGAGAAAATCGAGGAGCTTCAGGACCTCCAGGAGAGCGCCCAGCAGGTCGCCGCCCAGAAACAGCAGGCCGAGACTCAGCTCACCGAGTCCCAGACCGCGCTCGACGAGCTCGACGACATCGACGGCGACACCACGATGTACCGCGAGGTCGGCGAACTCCTGATCGAGACCGACTACGACGAGGCCGAGGAAGACCTCGACGACAAGGTTTCGAGTCTCGAAGTCCGCGTCGAGACCCTCGAAAAACAGGAAGAGCGCGTGCAGGAGGAGTTCGAGAGCCTCCAGAGCGAGCTCCAGCAGATGCTGAGCGGTGGCGGCGGTGGCGGTCCCGGCCCGGCCGGCGGCATGGGCCCCGGCGGTCCCGGTGCGGGCGGGTAGATGCCGACCGAGGACGAAGTGGTACGGACGGCCAGCGAGGCCGCCGAGGGGATGATCTTTTCGCGGTACAGGCGATCGGCAGTCCGCGATCTCGACATCACCGTGACGTTCGAGGACGGGGTTCTCGATATCGACGTCTACCTCAATCCGCCCGACGACGCCGATCCGGACCCCGAGGCGGTCGTCGAGGGCGCGATCGCGGCGGCGGAGTCGGCGGTCGACGACCTGTTCGCGACGGAGTGACGACCCCCGCCGTGGCCGTGTGCCAGACAGCGCTGCGGCCCGGCGGCGTGGAGCGGTCGTTCGCCGCTGGTCGCGGCGCTCGACCGATGGCTCACGCCGTGTGGTGGCGTGCCCGGCGGATGAAGGGCGAACGAGGGCACGGAAGAGCGAAGCTCTTCCGGAGGGAGTGAGGGCTTCGGCGGTGCTGTGCGGAGCGGTCGCCGAGAGCGCCGGCGATGTCGCGCGAGCGACCGAGATCAGAACGCAGGTAGTTTCAGCTCGGGGTTCAGTCGTCGGCGGGGGTCGCCCGACTCGTCATCTCGACGTCGGCAGCGTCGACCTCGAGCTCGTCGATCGCGGCCTGGGCGGCGCGCTTGCCGGAGAGCAGCATGGCCCCGAAGGTGGGTCCCATCCGCGGCAGGCCGTAGGTGGTCGCGGTCGCCATCCCGGTCACGATCAGTCCCGGATGAACGAGCCCGGTGTGCTCGACCACCGCGTCCTCCGACTTGCCGACCCACATCGAGTCGTGGCCCGGCGAGTCGTGACCCGGTGCGCCGTAGGAGTCGTCGCCGGTCTGGTCCATCCCGCTCGCCTCGTCTTCGAGGCCTGGCGCGTCGAGAACGCCGCGCTCGTCGAGTTTCTTCACCGCCATCGCGTCGTGGCCGGTGGCGTCGATCACGAGCTTTCCTTCGACCGCGATCGGGTCGACGCAGGTGATCTCGCGGGGCAGCGCGTGGACCGGCGTCCAGTTCATCACGATCCCCCCCACTCTATGATCCTCCCGGATCACGATGTCGGTGAACTCGGTCATGTTCTGCATCTTCGCGCCGGCGTCACAGGCCGCCTTGATCAGTCCCGAGCACGCCTCGGGGCCGTTCGCGACGTGGAGACCCTCGCTATCCTTCGACTGCTTGTAGTCGACATCGAGATCCTCGAGGACCTGCTGGGCAGGGTCGCGCACCGTGACCTTGTTCATCAGGAAGCCGCCGAGCCAGAACCCACCACCGAGGTAGTTGTTCTTCTCGACGACCATCGTCTTCACGCCGCGCTCGGCGAGCTCCTTCGCGGCCATCAGCCCCGACGGGCCGCCGCCCACGATGATGACGTCGGAGTCCGAGAAGTCCATGAACTCCTCGGTCCACTCCTGGCCGATCGCGCGCGTGACGTCCGCCTCGCCAACCTCGCTGAACTGGTCGAAGTCGTCCATACCACTCGGTGGTATTCGGCTGGGATACAAAACCGTTCCGGCCACGGCTCGGCCGGGATGTCGGGGCCGAACCGGCTCGAACGGCGATCGACGCGGCGGCGCTCAGGCGAAAGCGTATTGCGGGGTTGCGGTCTGGATTGAGAGAGATGGAGTACGGTCTCGTCGCGACCTGGTGGGTGGCTGTCGTCGGCCTCGCGCTGTTCGGTCTGCCGGTTGCCGCGTGGCTCTGCTCGACGCTTCCAGGCCGGGGTGCGGGGTTCTCGCTCGGCATCGCGTTGACGATCGTGACGCTCGTCGCGTTCTGGGTCGGCCACCTCGCGCTCGGGTGGGTGGCGCTCGGGGCTGGCCTCGTGGCGCTCGTGGTCGCGGCGGTGCTCGCGGTGCGGGCGGGCGTCGAGATCGATCGTCGGGCGGCCGCCGAAGCCCTGGTGGTGTTCACGCTGGTCTACCTCGGGGTCGTGGCCGTCCGGTCGGTCGAACCGGGGATCACGCCGGCCGGCGAGAAGTTCCTCGATTTCGGCCTGTTGACGTCGCTGTACCGCGCTCCCCGACTGCCGCCGGAGGACTTCTGGTTCGCGGGGGAGTCGCTGATCTACTACTACGGCGGCCACTTCGTCGCGTCGCTGTTGACCCGGCTCACGGGCACCCACCCGTGGTTCGGGTTTAACCTCTCGATGGCGGGCTTTTTCGGGATGCTCGCGGCCGGGGCGTACGAACTCGCGGGATCGATCGCGGTCGGCGACCGCGACCGCCCGGCCTGGCGGGCGGGTGAGCGCGGAGCGAGCGACTCGGGTTCGGCCGACGGGTCGCGCTTGACCATCGGCCGTGCAGCCACCGGCCCGTCAGCCCGCCGCGAGCGCGCGATCGCGGGCGTGACGGCGGTGTTCTTCACGATCTGTGCGAGCAATCCCTCGACCGCGGTCCGGCTCGTGGTGCGACGGCTGCCGGCGGCGATCCGCGGGGGGGCCGCGACGACGCTCGCGGCAGCCCACTCACAGCTCGTGCCCGAGTGGATCCTCCAGCCGATCCCTCGGGACTACTACTATAAGGCCGCCGGCCGGATCCTCCCCGACCTCTACACCCCGTTCCCGCTGTTCGGGATCGTGCGTGGCGACATCCGGCCCTACCTCCTAAGCACGCCGTTTCTGGTCGTCGCGACGGGCGTCTGTTACGCCTACTACCGCACGCCCGAGGCCGCGCTCGCCCGCCGGCGTGGCCTGGTGTTCGGGGCGGTCCCCGCCGTCGGCGGGTTCATGGCGATCGTCAACACGTGGAGCTTTCCGGTCGTGCTCGGCGTGTGCTGGCTCACGCTTTCGTTCGCCGACGCGGACCTGCGATCGCTGCTGCCGCCGGACGGGGCCGCGACCGTCGATCGGTTGGTCGGCGTGCCATCTGACCCGGCCCACAGCACGGCGCGCGGCGCGCTCGCGCGAACGATCGGGGCGGTGGGGATCACCGTCGTCGTGGGGATCGTCGGGGTGCTCGTCGCGCTCCCCTTCCTCCTCGGGCCGGTGGGATCGCGCCCGAGCACGCCTCTCGTCGTCCTCGAAGCCGCCGCACGCAGCCCGCTCGGCTCGGCGCTCCTCGTTCACGGGGGGTTCCTCGCGGTGATCGTCGCCGCGTGGTTCGCGGGGCTCCGCGACCGTGTGAGGACGCCGGTCGCGATCGCCGCCCTGCTCGCGTACGTCGTCCTCGTACTGTCCACCCCGGCGACGCTCGTCCCGTTCGCGCTGTTCGGCCCGCTCCTCGCGGTGGGCTGGTATCTCCTCGCCACCGATCGCGAGGTCGGCTTCGCGGGCGTGCTCGTCGTCGCCGGCCTCGGCCTCGTGCTCCTCGCCGAACTCGTCTACGTCAGGGAGGGCGGCGGCAGCCGGTTCAACACCGTCGTCAAGACCTACATGCCGACGTGGATCCTCTGGGCGAGCGCGACTGGGGTACTCCTCCCGCGGCTCGTCCGCGGACGGGGCGAGTGGTCGTGGCGTCGTCGCCGCCAGCAGGTCGGTGCGGTGCTCGCCGCGGTGCTCGTCGTCTCGACAGGGACGTTCGGCGTGGTCGCGCTCGGGAGTCACTTCGCCACCGCCGATCCGGACGAGCGGACGCTCGACGGTCTGGCCGCGGCCGAGGAGGAGATTCCGGGCCAGGTCGCGGCGATCCGGTGGCTCGACGACCGCTCCGGCCGGCCGACGATCGTCTCCGCACCCGGCCTCGCGGTGTACGCGTGGAGCGCCAGCCCGGCGGCGAGCCTCACGGGCGCTCCCACGGTCGTCGGGGTCTCCCACGAGATCCAGTACCGCAACCGGACGGCGTACATCGAACGCGCCCGCGCGGTCAACACCATCTACCTCGGGCCGGACGACTGGCGGGCCGACCTGCTCGCCGCCTACGACGTGGAGTATATCTATGTTGGTCCCACGGAGCGCGCCAGGTACGGCGACGTTCGCTCCTTCGCCGATCTCCGCGGCGTGACGGTCGCGCTCCGGGCCGACGACGTGACGATCTACGCCGTAAACGAGAGTCGCCTACCCGAGAGCGACCGGAACGCCTCGGTGTGAGGAAGGGCCGGTGACCGCAGCGAGCGGTACGAACGCGGTCTTCGGGGCGATCAGACCGCTTCGGACTGGAGCCACGGCAGCTGTCGGGCACCGAGCCACCGGACCAGCACCGAGGAGGCGTACCCCAGCACGCCGACCGCGATCATCCCGACGATGACGTTCGGGTACTCGCCCGCGGTGAACGCGTTCCAGATGAAGTAGCCGAGGCCGCTGCTCGACAGCACCTCCGCCGCGACGAGGCTGACCCACGCCAGCCCCATCGCGTTGACGAGGCCGGTGTAGATCGAGGGCAGTGCTCCGGGGAGCACGACGTGACGCAGAGTCTGCGACGAGGACGCTCCGAGCGAGCTGGCGGCCTGTGAGAACTCCTCTTCGATCCCCTGCACCCCCTCGATCGTGTTGAGGAGGATCGGGAAGAACGCGGCGAGGAAGATGATGAACCGGACGATGTTCTCGGCGCTGAACAGGATGATCGTCAGCGCCGGGAACCACGCGATCGGCGGGATCGGCCGGAGAACTTCGAGCGACGGGAAGAGGAGGTCCTCGGCGATCGCGCTGCGCCCGATCAACAGTCCCAGCGGTACCGCGACGACGGCGGCGACCACGTAGGAGAGGTACACCCGGAACGTGCTCCGGACGACCTCCCCCCAGAAGTACTGGCCCGTCGCCGCGTCGACGAACGCCACGACCACTTCCGGGGGCGTGGGGAGACTCGGATCGGTGGCGACGAGCATGGTCGCGACGGCCCAGATCGCGAGCACCGCCAGCAGCGACACCGACTGCTCGACGCGCCGGACGTACTCCATCAGGCCCGCCCCTCCGCCTGCTCCATCGCGCGTTCGGCCTCGTCGTGGATGCTCTCGCTGGCCCGGCGCTGGAGTTCGTTGAAGCGGTCGGTGGTGACCACGTCGGTGTCACGCGGCCGGTCGAGATCCACGTCGATGACGTCCTTCACTTGCCCTGGGCGGGCGGTCATCACGACCACCCGATCCGCGAGCAGGATCGCCTCCTCGACGTCGTGGGTGATGAAAAGGACAGTCCGGTCGTCGTCCTCCCAGACGTCGAGCAGTTTCTCCTGCATCAGCTCCTTGGTCATCGCGTCGAGCCCGCTGAACGGCTCGTCCATCAGCATGATGTCGGGATCGTTCGCGAGCAGCCGGGCGAGCTCCGCGCGCTGTTGCATCCCGCCCGAGAGCTCGTGGGGGTACGACTCCTCGAACCCCTCCAGCCCCATCTGATCGAACAGCGTCTCGACGCGGCTCTCGTCGACCGCGTCGCGCATCTGGGGACCGAACCGGACGTTCTCGCTGATCGTCTTCCACGGGAACAGCCGGTTCTCTTGGAAGACCACCCCGCGAGAGGGATCGGGGCCGTCGACCGGCTCGCCGTTGACCAGCACTTCGCCCTCGGTTGGTTCGAGGTAGCCCGCGATACACTCCATTACGGTGGACTTCCCACAGCCCGAGGGACCGAGCACGGTCACGAACTCCTCGGCCTCGATGTGGAGGTCCATCTCGTCGACCGCGGTGAGCTCGCCGCCGTCGGTGCCGTACACCTTCGACATGTCCTTGATGTTGACGGTTCCCGTCCCGCTGGAGTCGGTCCACGACCGGAACTCCTCGTCGCCGGCTGATTCCGACCGGTTCGTGCGGTTCGTGTGCTGTTCGTCCGCGCCGGTGCGTGCGTCGTTGGTGTCGTGTTCGCTCATGAGTGATCGTTCCGTTGGGTGTTCAGTCGCTGTCGGACCACGGGGTGAGCCGCCGACCGAGCGCCGCGACGAGCGCCGAGGAGGCGTACCCGAGCGCGCCGACCGCGAGCATGCCGATGACGATGGTTTGCTTGTTTCGCAGTCGCGACCCCCGGATGATGATGTAGCCGAGTCCGGGGCCGCCGGTGACGAGCTCGGCGGCGACGACCGTGATCCAGCCGAGCCCGACGCCGAGCGAGAGCCCGGTGATGATCGACGGCAGCGTCGCCGGCAGCACGACGTGCCGGAAGACGTTCGTCGCGGACGCGCCGAGGCTCTCGGCCGCCCGGCGGAACTCCGCCTCGACGTTCCGTGCGCCCTCGATGGTGTTCGTGAAGATCGGGAAGAACGCTCCGACGAACACGACGAACAGCGCGGACAGCGGGATCGACACCGAGCCGAGTGCGATCGCCGGGAAGACGATGATGGCGATCGGGAGCCACGCGATCGGCGGGATCGGTCGAAGCGCTTCGAGCGCGGGGTACAGCAGGTTCTCCCACCGCCGGCTCGTGCCGACGACGAGGCCGAGCGGGATCGCGAGCACCGCCGCGACCCCGACGCCAAGCGCCACCCGCACCGTCGAGTAGACGGCGTGGAGATAGATGGTGTCCCCGCCCTCGATCAGCGGCCGGCCGGCGAGCACCTCGCCGAACGCCACGAGGGCCGTCCCGGGGCTGACGAAGTGCTCGAAGTTGAGCACCCCGAACTGGTAGAACACCCACCAGACCCCGAGGAAGCCGACGAGCGAGAGGAGCTTTCGCATCCCTCGTGTCGGCGACGGGAGACTCCCCGAGAACCACTCGCCGATCCGGTCGGTCGCCGAGCGCGTGCTCATTCGCCCCCTCCCGTGGTGCCACCAGCCGAGGCGTTCGTGGTTCCCGAAGCGTTGCCGCCGCCCGACGCGTTCCCGGTCGATCGCGGCGACCACTCGACCGCGTCGTCGAGTTCCGCCGCCGCTTCGTTGAGGATCTCCGGCTTGTACCGGTCGTCCGGCGGCGGGGCTTCGAGCGCTCCCTGACGGGTGAGGAACTCCGGGCCGGTCTCCTTCATCAGCCGCCCCGGTTCCTCGGCCTGCTCATAGTCGGTCGCGTACTTCAGTCGCTGCACGTTCTCGCCGATCGGCGGGTCCCGGTAGACGCCCCACCGGAGCGACGAACGATCGAAGTACCGGAGGTCCGCTTCCTGGGCGACCAGATCGAGGGTTCGCTCGTGCTCGGTCGCGAGGACCCGCGTCGCTTCGAGCTCGGCTTTCAGAATTCCCTTCGCGGCCTCGCGGTGGTTGTTGATCAGGCTGTCGGTCATCGGGATCCCGCCGGCGTCAATCACGTCGTACTCCGCACCGGTCGAGACGTATCGCGTCAACTCGTCCTGGAACACCGACTTCGCGATCGAGGGCTCCCAGCCTAGCCCTGCCGCGATCCGCCCCTCGCGGAGGTTCGCGAGGATGGTCGAGATGGAGGTGTCCTCCATGGTGACGTCGATCCCCTCCTCTTCGAGCAGCCGCAACAGATACCGGTGGGTACACGACCCCTTCGTGACGCCGACGGTCTTGCCGGCGATGTCCGACGTCTGCTGGATGTCCGAGTTGCGGGGCACGACCAGGAGGTTACACTGTTGGCCCCGTGACCAGTTGGCGAGACCGACGAGACTGGCCGGGGTCTCGTCCTGAGCGATGGTGGTCAGCGCCGGCATGTCGCCCATCCAGCCCGCCTGGTTCTTCCCGACGCTCATCCGGTTGCCGACGACCGCGCCCTGGAGCGCCGACTGCCACGCCAACGAGTAGTCCTCGGGGAGGTACTTCTGTGGGATGTCGCTGTGTTTCATGACGAGCGCCTCCCACGCGTGTGCGGAGAACGGCTGGTAGCCCATCGTCAGCGTCTTCCCAGTGCCGGACGCGGCACCGAGACACCCGGTCAGTGTTCCGATTCCTCCGACAGCCGACGCCTGGAGGAACCGTCGGCGTGAGGGACTCATCGTCGCCTCGTTCGATAACATATTATCATTCGCTTTTGGCTGCTGTTCGACCGCCCGTTGATTGGCGCACGCTACAGTACGAACCCCGATCGACGATCGAACGGGGACCGAAGAATCGACGCGCACGACGCATCCGTACCGCTCGCATCGAGCGCAAGCTATCGGTACTGCGGTGTACGGCCGTCTCGGGGGAGAGCCTGTCGCCTGCGAATGAAAGTGTCCGCCGTTCGTTCCGCAGCGCACCGGTTTCACGGCGGGATGGTCGACGTTCGTTCCGCGATCAGTCGGTCGTGCTCGATCGGACCGCCCGCTCGGCCGCGTCGAGCGCCGCGTCGGGGTCGAACCCCTCGACGACCGTTTCGAGCTCCTCGCGGGACCGACCACGAAGCTCGCGTGCGTGTTCGGCGATGGTCGGGATCGCGCGGACGAGGTTGTCGACGATCGGGACGTCGGCGACCTGCGGCGAGCGTGAGAGCGGGTTGAGATCGATCACGATCTCGGTTTTCCCCATCTCATCGAGCGCCGCGGCGCGGTCGCCGTCCTCCAGGGGGACGAGCACCACGTCGGCGGCGTGGATGCCGTCGGCGTCGACCGTCGCGCGGGCGTGGTCGAGCCCCGGAATCTGCGCGTCGGCAGCCAGGCCCTTCACCTCGCTCGCCCCGTGCTCGCGGAGGTGCTCGGCGATCGCCGCCATCCGTTCGTCGGTGCGATTGAAGAGGTTCACCTCGATGTCCGCGCCCGTCGCTTCGGCGAGATCGACCACCGCCGCGGGACACAGCGCCGCGACGTTGCCGTTCACGGAGATCACGGGATGATCGGCGAGCAGGAACTGGGCGGCGGCGGCGCGGGCGGCCGCGTCGGCGCTCTCGATGGTGCGCTCGCCGAGCAAGTAGTCGTAGGCCTCGCCGCGCCCCTGCGCGATGAGCCCCTGCAAGGAGGTGATCCCCTTCTCGACACCGGCCTCGATCCGGTGGCGCGCGAGCAGCGACTCGTGGCGGGGGTGTGACTCCGGGATCTCGGTCTCGTCTGCGGGGGCGACGGGGATCCGCGGCTCCTCGCTCATACGGCCGTTCGGCCGCTCCGAAACAAAAGCACCCCGTGTTGGCGTCGGTGGGGAACCCCTACCCGGCGTCGTGTCCGACAGCTCCCGCACCCGGTCGGTGGATCCCACAGGTCGTCGGCTCGTAGCCCACATCCGAGAGGCCGGTGTCGAGCGCGAACACCGTCTCGCCGAGCATCGCCATCGACGCCACGCCGCCCGCCGCCTCGACGGCCTCGATCGCGTCGTCGACCCGCTCGGTCAGCAGGCCGGCCTCGCGGGCGAACGTCGCCGAGACTTTCATCACGCGTTCGAGCGTCGGTGCCTCCCGGAGCGCGGCGAGCGCGCGCTCGCCCGCCGTGGAGAGCCCGTCGGTGTCGCCGCCGAGGACCGCCTCGGTCGAGCGCCCGTCGAAGGAGACGTACTCGATCCGCCGGTTCGCCCGGACCGGGATCCCGTCGAGGTCGCCGTGCGGCGGCGCACCCGGCTCCACTCTGAGGGGCACCCCGCCGCGCGCCTGCGCCACCACGTCGCCCAACCCCGTCCCGGCGTCGACCTCGGCGGCGTGAGCCGCTCCAACGAGTTCGTTTTCGGTGCGTTCGAGGTCGAACCGTGCGTTCGCCGCGAGCGCCGCGCCGAGCGCCGCCCCGCCCGAGACGCCGAAGCCCGCACTCACCGGGAGCGCGGTCTCGACCGCGACGTGCGCCCTGACCCCGAGCGTGTCGAGCGTGCGCGTTACGGCGTCCATCTCCACTGGCTCGCCGTCGAGCGTGATCGCCGTCTCGCTCGTGCCGGGCGACGGCGCAACCGTGACCGTCACGCCATCGGCGAGCGCGATCCCCGCACCACGCGACCCCGAACGCCGGGAGTCCTCGTGTGGATGGACGCTGAAGAAGCCGGTGACGTGGCCGGGGACGAACGCTCGCATCGGGCCGTCCGAGCGCTTGTCTCGCTCCTCGTCCGGCGTCGTCATATCGACGAGTCGGCCGGCGACCGGGATAAGCCGCCCGTTCGGTGCGCGGCGGGGGCCGAGAACGGGTCAGTCCGACGGGGAGAGGAACAGTGTTTTGTACTGACGGGATGTACGCGACGAGAGAGCCGCACGCGCGGCTCAGTTACCATGCAACTCGACGAATTCGTCACCGCGAACGAACCCACCGAAGACGGCGAGACGTTCGAACTCGAAAACAGCAAGCTCCTCGACATCGACCTCGACGGATCGGTGACCGCCAAGGCCGGCTCGATGATCGCCTACACCGGCGAGATCTCCTTCACCGGGAGCGCCTCGGCGGAGGGCGGCCTCACCGGTTTCCTCAAGGACGCGGCGACGGGCGAGGGCGCGCCCGTGATGGAGGCGGAGGGCGACGGCCACCTCTACCTCGCGGATCGGGAAAAGCGCGTCCAGATCGTCGATCTCGATGAGGGCGAGGAGCTCTCGGTCAACGGCAACGACGTGCTCGCCTTCGAGTCCGCGGTGACGTACGAGATCCGCACCATCGACTCCATCGCGGGCTTCTCGGCCGGCGGGCTGACCAACGTCTATCTCGAAGGCCCCGGAACGGTCGCCATCACCACGCACGGCGATCCGCTCGTTCTTACTCCGCCCGTCCGGACCGACCCCCAGGCCACCGTCGCGTGGAGCGGAACCGCCTCGCCGGGCAACCACGTCGAGCGGAACCTCTCGAACGTGGTGGGCCAGTCCTCCGAGGAGACCTACCAGCTCGACTTTACCGGTGAGGAGGGGTTCGTCGTCGTCCAGCCGTTCGAGGAGACACCCTCACAGCAGCGGTAGTCCCTCCAACCACGAGGACCGTTCGGCGACGTCCGCGCTCAGAGCAGTTCGACGAGGGTGATCGTCCCGTAGCCGAGCGCGAGCGCGAGCGCCAGCGACCCGACCCACCCGAGCACCGTATAGCCCATCTTCCGGCGGCTGACGCCGGCCCCGCCGGCCGCGAAGCCGCTGCCCACGACCGCGCTGACGATGATCTCGTTGAACGACACCGGGATCCCGAAGACGACCGCGGTCTGGGCGATCGCGAAGGAGGGGATGAGCGCCGCGATCGATCGCCGGGGACCGAGCGAGGAGTAGTCCTGGGCGATCGCCTTGATCATCCGGGGTGCGCCCATCCACGAGCCGGCGACCAGGCCGATCCCGCCGAACACCAGCAGCGCGAGCACCGACACCGTGAACGGGAGGTGGGTTCCCTGAAACGCGGCGAGCAGCGGTCCGACCGCGAGCCCGACCTGGCTTCCGCCCGCCGAGAACGCCACGAGACCGCCGAGCGCCAACAGGAAGTGGCGTTCGGCGCTGTCGACGCCCGATCCGAGATCCCAGACGAGCGCACCGGCGACGAGACCGGCGACGGCGACCGACACGAGCCCCGTCCCGACCGCCGTCGATACCGGGAGACCGCCCGCGATCACGGCGGCGATCGACGCCCCGCCGGAACCCGAACCGAGCAGGGTGAAGGGGACGTTCGCGACGATGAGTCCGACGATCGCGCCGAGAACCGGGACGGTGTAGCGCTCGGGAATCCCTTCGTGGCGGAGCGTCCGTGCGGTGACGTACGCGACACCGCCGCCGACGAACGGTGTGAGCACCCACAGCGTCCCGATCTCGGCGTACTTCGGCCAGACGGGACTGCCGCCGAGCCCCAGCCCGACGCCGACGACCGCGCCCGTCACGGTGAACGCGGTGGCGATCGGATAGCCGGTGAAGATCCCGACCGCGACGAGCGCCGCCGCGAGCAGGAGGAGCACCGTCGAGGCCGTCGGCGAGAGCGAGATCCCGCCGACCAGTCCCGTGCCGACGGCGTCCGCGACGTTCGCGCCCTGGAGCACCGCGCCGAGGAAGCCGAGGATGCCGACGAGAAAGCCCGCTCGCATCACCGAGATGGCGCGTGCGCCCACGGCGGGCGCAAAGGGCGTCGATCCCGACGATCCCGCACCGATGGTCCACGCCATGAACAGGCTTGCGACGGTCGCCACGACGAGGATGGCTGCCGTTCCGGCCGCAACCATCCGTCAGGCCGTCCTCCAGTGGGACGCGCCTGTCGTCGACGCGCTGCGTGTCTCGTTTGCGTCCACGTCGGTCATGGAATCGTATCGACACCGCTCTCGGTTAAACTGTTGTTCCTGGCGCTCGCGTGGCGTGCCGAAGTTCGAAGGAGCGACCGACGATTGTATGGCGATTAGCACTGTTTTTCAGAGCCCTCACATTACAGATTTCTGTCTTGTGAAATCGACGTGCGAGACGTAGAGGCTGTATGCTGTACGAACGAAATGCGTTGTACTGACGACCGGTGGGATTATCGGTGGTGCAGTAAACTGATTTATTATGGCTGATTGTGTATTTTGCTCAATCATCGCTGAGGATTTGCCTGCATATCGACTGTACGAGGACGAGCGTTCGCTTGCCTTTCTTGATATTGAACCTGCGACTCGGGGGCATACGCTCGTTATTCCCAAAACCCACTACGAAACCACAACCGACATGCCAGAATCTCTCGCCGGAAGGGTATTCAAAACCGTTCACCACGTTTCAGTTGCGCTCGAATCGGCCTACCAACTCGATGGCTTCGCGCTCGTCCAGGAGAACGGCGTCACGGCGAATCAAGATGTACCCGTACCCCATGCCCACATTCACATCATTCCTCGATATGGAGACGATGATGCTCTTGACCTAGGATGGAGTGGCGAACGCGTTGACGAGACGTCCCAACAGGAGGTTGCCGCCACGGTTCGGGATGAATTGGCTTCGGATACGTGACCGATAAGCGCCCTGTATCTCGCACACTGGATCTCATAACTGCTGGGGAGGACTCGCGCAAAACTACGGAGCTCTCCGATGACCCCTATAAAACCGCTTAGAGGTTCATGTTGATCGTCTTGGTCTGGGAGTAGTGATCGAGGGTGTCTGCGGCCTGCTCGCGGCCGATCCCCGACTGCTTGTACCCGCCGAAGGGCTGGCCCGCCGGGAAGTCGTTGTACTGGTTGACCCAGATGTTGCCCGCCTCGATGTCGCGGGCCGCGCGGTTGGCCTTCGAGAGGTCGTTCGTGATGACGCCCGCCGCGAGGCCGTAGTCGACGTCGTTGGCGCGTTCGATCATCTCGTCGTAGTCAGACCACGCGAACACCTCCTCGACCGGGCCGAAGATCTCCTCCTGAACAGGTTGGGAGTCGTGATCGATGTCGTCGATGACGGTGGGGACGACGAAACAGCCGTCCGCGAGCGCGTCGCTCTCGGGTTGGCCCCCACCAGTCACGATCCGCGCGCCGTCCTCGCGGGCCTGTTCGATGTACGAGAGCGTGCGCTCGACCTGCTCCTCGGAGACCTTCGGGCCGAGGCGAGTGTCCTTCGAGAGCGGGTCGCCCATCTGGAGCCCCTCGGCGCTCTCGACGAACGCCTCCATGAACTCCTCGTAGACGTCCTCGTGGACGAACAGCCGGGTGCCCGCGGTACAGCACTCGCCGGTGTTGTAGAACATCGCGATCATCATCACCCGGACCGCCTGCTGGATGTCGGCGTCGGGGAACACCACGACGGGGCTCTTCCCGCCGAGTTCGAGGGTCACGTCCGAGACGTTCTCGGCGGCGGCCTTCATGACCTCCTTGCCGACGGCGGTCGACCCGGTGAAGGAGACCTTCCGAACGTCCTCGTGTCCGGTGAGCGGCGCGCCCGCCTCAGCGCCGTAGCCCGTGACGACGTTGACGACGCCGTCCGGAACCACGTCGTCGATCTTCCGAACGAGTTCGAGCACAGAGAGCGGCGTCTGTTCGGCGGGTTTGAGCACGATGGTGTTGCCCGCCGCGAGCGCGGGCGCGAGCTTCCACGTCGCGATCAGCAGCGGGAAGTTCCACGGTACGACTGCGCCCACGACTCCGTAGGGCTCGCGGATCGTCTGGATCGATTTGCCCGATCCGGAGGGGATGGTGTCGCCGCTGTGGGTCCGGGCCGCGCCGGCGAAGTACCGAAACTGATCGGCGACCAACGCGACGTCCGCGCGCGCCTCGCGGATGGGTTTGCCGTTGTCGAGCGATTCGATTTTCGCCAACTCGCTCCGGCGCTCCTCGACTCGATCCGCGATCCCGTTCAGCACGCGCTGGCGCTTTGTGGCGTCGGCCTCGGACCACTCCGTCTCGTAGGCGTCCCATGCGGCCTCGACGGCCCGATCGACGTCCTCCTCGTTCCCGGCCTGGGCCTCGGCGAGCACCTCGCCCGTCGTGGGATCGCGGGTCTCGAAGGTCTCGCCCGACGCGCTCGCGACGAACTCGCCGCCGATGTAGTGCTGTGCGGGTTCGTCGGGGATGAGTTCCTCGCGCGCCTCGCGGTGGCGCTCCCTGATCTCGTCGCGGCTCTCCTCGGGCGTGCGTGCGTCGGTAGACATGCGTCCCGCAAGAGTTGCCGGAGCGTGAAAAACCGTTCTGATAGTCGTTCCCACGCTGCCCGTCACGATGACGCCCAGAGTGCTCGAACTCACGTCGCAGCCAGCAGCCCTCTTCCACTCACTTCTTGGTATGTCTGCATCGTTCGTGTCGGACGCACTGGGCATTGCCGTCGCTACTCCGATCGTCATTGCTCCGATGGCTATCGACACGACCAGTACGTGTTCGGTCGCTTTCGTATACTATCCTGTTAGAAATCTGTCGCACAACCATCATCCACACCACAATCCGAAATCAAAACTAAATATTCCGAATTAAAGATTGATAATAATCATATTCGATCTCGCATATCTACATCGAATCGATATTTCAAACTGCTATAAAACAATATATCTACCGGCATACGCTTCCGATACAACTGTTGTTTTATCTTGTAGCTGATTCAAATCTACCATCATATGATACATAAACAACGCTGTCTTGCAGTTGCGATTTCATTGTTAGTCGTTGTGTCGACGGTTCCAGCTGGGATACTTGCTTCCCCGGCTTCGCAGATACAACCGACAACGGATACTGCCTCAGGGGAAACTCAACTCAGTACATCGCTCAACGATTCTGGCCCCGATACCAGTCATCGAGAGAGTATCTCAATAACGCAGTCCGATTCGAATACAACGAACACTTCTTCTGAAGCGGGCCGAACCAAACCTGGCTCTGAACATTCCTCGGAAACACGCTCCGCAAACCGCACATCTAATCCTTCGAATAACTCTCGCACCCGTTCATCGGTCTCAACCGTCTCAGAAACTGACCGGGTTGTGGCGTTCTATCAGGTAGATCTGGTCTTTGGCTCTCCAATCAAACAACTTCGGGGCGGTGAGGGGTATTATACGAACGATAGGCTGATTCGGTTCGCGCACGGCGATACCAAGCGCGCGCTGACTCGTGGTTCCGGAAACCTCTCTATTTCGAACGAAACCCGCTCGAACTGTGTCGAAAGTCAAGAGATCGCCGTGAAAAACGGTACAGCGACGACAACAGTCACGATTCGAGAAGGATGTAGCGATGTCCCTCTCTCGCTCGTGAGCTATCAAAAACCTGGTCCTGGCTGGAGTCCGGAAACCGAGTCGGACCAAACGTTTGTCGATGCAGAATCCAGCACTCTTGATCCAGGTACGTACACTTTCTCGGTTGATCTCCCCGAAGCCTACGGTACCGCTACTGATCGCACTACCGTCGCTAGCAACTCTGCCACCTTCGGCAAGAACGTCACGCTCGGTCCTGGCGTCGTCGTCGGTGATAACGCTACTGTCGCAAGCGGCACGAGTGTTAGTCATCGAACCCCAATCGGGCGCAACGTTACGATCGGTTCGGGCGTCACCATCGGTGCAGGCGTCATCGTGAATCGCGACGTTTCCATCGGCGACAACACGCAGATCGGTTCAGGAACACGGATCGGAAGCGGTGTCTCGATCGGTCAGAACGTCATCATCGGTCAGGACGTGAAGATCCGTCCGGGCGTCTCGATCGATGACGGCGCGACGATCCCTCCGAACACGACTGTCGACAGTGACGTCTCCGGTACCGACGACAGCGTGACTCCCTCGGAACCGACAACTCCACCAACCACCTCACCGGCGATGCCGACGGTTCCCGGCAGTTCGTCACCACCTACCACGTCGCCTGCCGAACCGGAACCAACAGCGACAACGACTACCGAACCAGCGCCGACGGCAACCGAAACGACGACCACTACGCCGCCAGACACGACGGCTGAATCCCCCACCACGAACACCGCCACCGCAACAGAAACCGCTTCACCGGCGACGGAACAGCCCACAGACACGGCAACCGAGACGACGACCCAATCCACGGAAACACAAACACCTACCTCAACGGCGACTACGACGGTCGCTCAAACTACTGCTCCGGCGACCACTACGACCTCAACGACGGAACCAACGGGAACACCCACTACAGCACCGAGTCCGACCAGCACGACTCCAACAACTACCGCCTCACCGACTCCGACGACGACAGACACCACAACGACTTCCACTCCGACAACCACGACGATACCACCGACCGAAACCACTACTCCGACAACCACGACGATACCACCGACCGAAACCACTACTCCGACAACCACGACGATACCACCGACCGAAACCACTACTCCGACAACCACGACGATACCACCGACCGAAACCACTACTCCGACAACCAC